>CAXBIJ010000012.1:0-22954 GCA_963975675.1 uncultured Maribacter sp.
GTAGTGTATTATGTAGCCATATCTATTGATGTATTAAAGTTGAAACTGAATCCTTTACTACTAGGTGATGGTATTCGAATATTTGGGGAGTCAAAACAAGGTTATAAATTAAATCTTACGGATACCCAATCATATGACGGAGGATTAGTTTTTAACACCTACGATATTATATATAAATAGTATAAAGATTTAACAACCATTTAAAACCAAAAAAGCCTGTAAATTTATATTTACAGGCTTTTACTATTTAAAACTTTATGTATTATTTCAAAGAAGCTAAAAGTTTTTCGGCAACTAGTTCTGATGATGCAGGGTTCTGTCCGGTAATTAAATTACCATCTTGAATTGCGTAAGCAGCCCAATCTTCTTTCTTAGAATAGATTCCGCCATTTTCCTTCAACATATCTTCTACTAAGAAAGGAACTACGTTCGTTAATTGAACAGCTGCTTCTTCAGTATTAGTAAATCCGGTAACTTTTTTGCCATTCACTAACGGACTTCCATTTTTTCCTTTAACTCCCTTTAAAGCTGCCGGAGCGTGACATACAAATGCAACAGGTTTATCCTGTGTATTAAAAGTTTCAATTAATTTAATAGATGTAACATCATTTGCTAAATCCCATAAAGGTCCGTGTCCACCTGGATAGAATACAGCGTCAAAATCTGAAGCATTGATATCGTTTAAAACTTTGGTGTTTGCTATGATACCCTGAGCTACCTTATCGTCTTTAAAACGTTCTGTGTCTTTGGTTTGGGCATCTTCAGTATCACTACTAGGATCAATAGGTGCTTGACCTCCTTTTGGAGTAGCAACTGTAATAGTAGCGCCTTTGTCTAATAAAGCATAATATGGAGCAGCGAATTCTTCAATCCAAAATCCTGTTTTCTTTCCTGTGTCTCCCAATGTGTCATGAGAGGTCAAAACAAATAAAATTTTCATGTTTCTTTTCTTTTTTTTTGATTTATTACTAATGACTTTGTTAAGCCTTAACTATCATTTTTCCTTTATTTTTTCCTGCCATCATATCTAAAAATGCTTGGGGAGTATTTTCAAAACCTTCAACAATGGTTTCTTTATAAGTTAGTTTTCCTTCTACTAACCAAGTAGCTAAATGTTTCATAGCTTCTGGGAATTTATCCACATAATTTGAAACAATAAACCCTTGCATTAAGGCACTATTCTTCACTAAGAAAGGCTGTACACTTAGGCCTGTTGGCAATTCCGTGTTATTGTAAACCGATATAGCACCACAAATTATCATTCGTGCAAATCTATTTATATTGAACAATACAGCATCTGAAATTGGCCCGCCAACATTATCAAAATAGATATCTACACCATTGGGAGCTGCCTTATGAATGGCTGACTTCATATCTTTTGTGGTTTTGTAATTAATACCATGGTCAAAACCAAGTTCGGAAGTCAACATATTTACTTTCTCATCAGACCCAGCAATACCAATAACATTAAGACCAAGTATTTTACCTATCTGACCAACAACACTACCAACGGCACCCGCTGCTCCAGAAACGACTAGCGTTTCTCCTTTTTTAGGTTTTCCAATTTCATGAAGCCCTAAAAAGGCCGTTAAACCTGTCATACCAACAATACCTAAATAGGCGCTTAAGGGAGCCTTGTTTTTATCTACTTTTTGTAATCCTTCTCCATTAGAAACATGTTGCGTTTTCCATGGTAACATACCAGCTACAAAATCCCCTTTTTTAAAATTGTCGTTCTTAGATGCTTTGACCTCTGCAACCACTCCAGAACTAATAGGCTGACCTACCTCAAAAGGTGGGATGTATGATTTTGCTTCGCTCATTCGACCACGTAAATAGGGGTCAACTGAGATATATGAAGATTGTAATAGAATTTCTCCGTCAGATAATGTAAGGTTATTTTCCTGCTCTATAAATTCGAAATCTGCAAGGGTAGGGGTGCCAATTGGGCGTTGTTTTAAATTTATTGACTTAATCATAGCTACTATATTTACTTATTAATAATTCATCAACTTAAATTTGTTATAGTTGAAGGCTATACCTTTGTACTACGTTTTTGAACTCAAGTTTTCAGATTTAATTCTGGCTGTTATTCAAAGGTATTATAAAAAAGAATGAACATTCATTTTTTAACAAAGGTTTATAGAATGCCCCGATTTACATAGGTGCATTTTTTTTATTATAATCTTACCAATTATAAGTGAAATTTTAAGCTTTAAATTTTAGCAATCCTTTATAATACTTAAGTATTGCACGTCATAAAATTCAATTAATTTTGCGTTTTTTAAAAAATGGAGGTAGTTGCAATTTTAGAAGCTTGCCACTGCCTTTTTAGACTGAATATTTCGCAATATATGGATAACCTACTTACTTTTTCTATTACTGTTTTTACGGGCTTTTTTGCAATAACCAACCCTATATCGAACATGACACTATTTTTGTCATTAACACAAGGTGCAGATGAAAGAACAAAGCAAGATATAAACAAAAGAGCGAATATTATTGCTTTTATAATTGTAACCGTTTTTGTGCTCTTAGGTAAATTTATATTTGAACTTTTTAATATTAGCATCCCCGCATTTAAAATTACGGGTGGTATCTTAATTTTTTATATTGGTTTTGACATGCTTCAATCAAAACAGTCAAGTGTAAAAAGTATTAAACATGTGCATATTGATGAAAACATAGCGGTATCTCCACTAGCTATACCAATTTTGGCCGGTCCTGGTACGATTGTTACCTCCATGAATTTTGTATCTAATGTGCAGCCAATTCAGATATTTTTGGTGATAGCAATTTTTGGCTTTATGAGCATATTGACTTATTTCACTTTTAGATTAAGTAATCTTATAGTTAAACTAGTAGGTTACAACGTAATTTCAGTTATTGGGAAGATAATGGGTTTAATTATTGCCATTATTGGTACAGGTATGATTGTAGAGGGTATTAAAATTTCCTTTAACTTATAAGCATAGTTAATTAGTAGGTTTTAAATAGAAAACAATTTGCAAACTAAAATATGTAAATTATAGTAGTTATTATTTTGAATAAAACTGAAATAAATAGCGCGTTAATCAAGCTCATAATAGTTACCGAAAAGCGATTATATCTTTCATAACTTTAGGCTATAGATACTATTAAACATGAATACTGGCTTAGTTTTATCGGGTGGTGGCATTAGGGGTGTTGCTCATATTGGCGTTATTAAGGCACTAGAGGAATATGGCATTTCACCAGCATATATTTCTGGTACAAGTGCCGGCGCAATCGTAGGTGCATTATATGCTAAAGGAATAAAATGGTCCGTTATTTTAGAGTTTTTTAAAGCTATTCCTATATTTCATGCCTATAGATTTGCTCGTAAAAAACCCGGTTTTCTCGATACTGAAAAGTTTTATGATGAGTTTAAAAAATTCTTCCCAATAGACACTTTTGAATCTTTACCTAAATCACTGTTTATAACAGCAACTGATATTATAAAGGGTAATCTCGTTATTTTTCAAGAAGGAGAATTAATAAAACCAATTTTAGCTTCAGCTACTTTTCCTGGAGTCTTTTCACCAATAGCTATTAATGGTTCTTTTTATGTGGATGGTGGTGTGCTTAATAATTTCCCTATTGAACCCCTACTTTCTCGTTGTGATAACATTATTGGAAGTTATGTTAATCCATTAAAAAGTATTAAACTAAAAGACCTAAAACATTCGTATAACGTTGTAGATAGAGCTTATAAAATAAAATCTGTTTCAGATTCTATGGCGAAATTTAAACAATGTGATTTGGTGATTTCACCAGAAGCATTAAGCACATTCGCCACATTCGATATGAGATATATTGACGCCATATTTGATATAGGGTACAATAGCACTATTAAGAAACTAAATGAACAGGGTTATATAAAACAAACAGTAGAATAATTAAAATACTCAAGTTTTAATTTAATTACATACCGTACATCTAAAAAATCGCAAAGTTACTTTCTGATTTTATTTTAATTCGTAAATTTCAGATGCTAAACACACCATTATTTAAATAATTGTATTACAACGATAATTGTTGGTTGACATAATAAGTCCTTGACCAATTACGTTAGTACTTAATAACTAAATAATGCCAGGTATGAAATCAATAACTAGCAAAATTAATCTTTTTACAAGCATTTTATATTTAGTGGTTGTGTCATGTGTAAAAGGCATAGATATGAAAGAAATATCAACTTATAAATTAAAAGAAAACTAAGTTTTATTCACCACTTTCTAATTCATACAAATCTCTTCACCTTTTAAATTTTCACATGTTGCGCACGTTCCATAAAGAACTCTTCAAAGCGTTTTAACTTGGGATTCAATTTTTCAGAATACAAAACATATTGACATTTCATAATACTCTGAGCCACCGTAATCATAGCGGAGTAATCTGATTTTTGTGTCAGAAAATCTCCATCATCAATACTACAAATTTTTAATTGCGACGTACTTACACCATTTAAAAGAAACAATTTATGTAAGGTAGTAGGTGTCGTTATTAGTATATCTATGCCTTCAAATATTTCGGATTTTTGAATATCTATGTGTAATTCTTTATAGCTTGCATACACGCGTAGCGACGAATACTTCGTATACCTCAAAAATTCATCGTAAAGTTCAAGTACCTTTTCTTTATTTTCTACAACCACAACAGCTCTAGGTGCATTACCAACTGCTTCACATTTTAATTTTTGAAGTGTGGTAAGAATAAGGGTGGTCGTTTTTCCACTTTCTTTTGGTGCGGTACAATATACATTCGAACCACTTTTTATAATGGGAATGCTATTTTTTTGAAAGGGTGTAGGTTCTTCAATTGAAAAACGTTCCAACATCTCTAACAAATAAGGATTCAGCTTTTTAAACGACATAACTATTAACTAATGAAATTACATAACCTAAGTAAAGGCTAATAATTCAACAAATATACAGCCAACAGATGGTGAAAATCGAGTATAACTATCAATTTTATATAGTCACACACAATCTTGTTAATTTTTAAGAATATAGAATTAGAAATACACCTGCCATAATTCCGGCTAGTGGTATTAACTTCTTTCGTTTATTTTGCTCTTTAAACAATATTCCCCCTATTACTACTGCTATTAATATTTGGCTTCGTTTAATGGCAGAAAGCAACATAATCAATGCATCTGGATCTTGTAATGCTTTAAAATAGAAATAATCGGCAATTTGTAATAACACGCCAACTAAAGGAATTGACCAACGCCATTTAAAGGCTTTTCTTTTTTCTGCATTAGGAAACCATGTAATTGTTAAAATGATGAGTAAAATTAAGACCGTGTAAAAGCAGAACCAGAATTGCAATGTCTGCGGATTTAACGCTAAACTTTGAATTAAGAACTTATCATACAATCCGCTAGAGGCTCCTAAAAAAGTGGCGCCAATAATTGCGAATATCCATTTGTTTCGTTTGAAATGAATTCCTTCTTTTTTTCCAATTCTCGAATAAAGTAGTACAGAAAAAATAATAAGAAAAAAGCCTACCCATTGATAGGTGTTTGGCTTTTCGTGGTATATGGTTATTGCACCAATAAAGGTGAAAAATGGACCTGCAGAACGAATTGGTGTTACAATAGTAATGGGTAGGTGTTTTAAAGCTTGATACGCCAGTACCCATGAAGCGGCCATTATTGCAGATTTAATTGCAATAAAACCATGCGTTTTTAATGGAATGTCATTGATATAAAATTGTATATCAATCATATATTCTTTAAAAAATTGAGAACCAAGATAAAAGGGGAGGAGTAATAAAAACCCGGAAGATATAGTACCCAAAAGTACAGGAAAGACTTCATTGCCTTGTACGGCATGTTTTTTACATAAGTTGTGCAGGCCTAAAAATAATGCCGCTAAAAGTCCAAGGTACATCCACATAATGGGCGCGAAGATATTGGTTTTCTAAAGTTCAACTATAGAATCCTTTATTAAAATGGACTGTAAAGTTTAGGAGCATTATAACATCAATTACTAATAAAAAAATTAGGACAGTCTATTTAAAGACAACCCTAATACTAATTGTTACTGGTTTTATACATAATCCCTTTTTAAACTCTTCTCAACTTTTATGGAGAAAGATTTTAATGCTTGCCTAATCATTTTAAAATACAAATTAAGTAGCATTGTAACCTTCAAAATTGTTTGTCTTCATTCTAAATATTATTCAATAACTGTTACCAAATCTTTCATTGGTTTTCTCACTTTCTTTAAATTTACCAACCAATCTTTGCTTTCATTTCTATAACCAATTGGTAATAATACAGTACTTCGTAATCCCTTTTCACGCAGTCCTAAAATTTTATCGACAGCATCAGGCTCAAAACCTTCAATTGGGGTAGCGTCAACATCTTCAAATGCCGCCGCAATAATAGAATGTGAAAAAGCTATATAAGCTTGTTTTGCAGCATGATTAAAATTTACTTCTTCACTTTTTTGTGGGTATGAACCTAGTAACATTTGACGGTAATTTTCCCACCCTTCATTTTTAAACCCACGAATCTCGTTTGTTAAATCGAACATGTAATTTATTCTTTCTGCCGTATATGTATCCCAAGCGGCAAAAACAAGTAGGTGAGAGCAATCTGTAATCACAGATTGATTCCAAGCTACTGGTCTAATTTTTTTCTTAATTTCTTGATTCTTTATGACTATAATTTCAAAAGGTTGTAAACCGCTAGATGTAGGTGCTAAACGTGCTGCTTCTAAAATACGTTCTATTTTATCTTCTGTAACTTTGTTGCCATTCATCACCTTAGCGGCATATCTCCAATTTAACTTATCTAATAATTCCATATAAATCACTCCTGTTTTAGTTATTTTCAGCTAGTTGCATGATTTCATTTGAAGGTATAATTACTTCGGTATTATTAATCTTATTTGCAAGATTGAGCATAGCTTGTGCAATGCTTTCTGCATTAATAATTCTATACTTTTTTAATGGACCAAAGAAAAATGGTTGTATAATTTTGAATACTACAATTCCTATTTTTTCTAGCACTCTAGATTCATTTCGATTGCCACCTATTAATGATGGTCTTAGTATTGAAGTATTCTTAATCCCTTGATTAATAACATCTTCTTCCATTTCACCTTTTGTTTTATTATAAAACACAGAACTTGTTTTATTGGCTCCCATGGCAGAAATAACTATGAAAGTTGGAACATTATTTTCTTTAGCAAGTTTAGCTGCGACAACGGGTATACCGTAATCGATTTTCTTATACAGTTTTTTGTTGGGTGTTTTTTTTGCAGTGGTACCAATACAACAATACACTTCATCTGCTTTAAAATCTGCTCTAAACTGTTCAAGATCAAGTAAATCACCAATGTATTGAATCACCTTACTTGGTAATCCTTCTAATCGTGTTCTAGAAAATAATTTAATAGTATTATACCTGCTATCCTCAATTAATTTTTGAAGTAAAATGCCACCAGTCAAACCTGATGCTCCTAATATAATCGCTGTCTTGTTCATGTTATTTACAGACTTTAATACTACTCCAAGCTACCTCATAAGCTTGGTCTAGTTCTAGTTGAGTTAATTGAATAGACCCACGATTTTGCGTCATCATTAAGAAGGATAGCGGATTTATGGCATAAGCATACAACAAGTAATCTGATAGCGGTTTAACAATGCCCTCTTTTTTTCCGCGAGCCCATAGGTCGAGTAGGGGCTGTAAATGCTTTATACCTTCCCGTCTGCTTACTTCATCAATCATGGGTGTGTTATCACATTGTGCCAAGAACAAGGCATTTGCACTTTCTTTTATTTTAAAATCTGCTATGCGCTTCCAAATTACTTTAAAACCAATTTCTACTGGCATGGTTTCACTGTAAGTTTCAAAAGCATATGCGGTATAATATGCCTTAACTTCGATATAGGTTTTATTTACTAAATCTTGTTTGTTATCAAAATAAAGGTAAATTGTAGCTGGTGAAACACTTGCCATTTTAGCAATTTTACTCATTGGTGTAGCATGAAACCCGTTGTTATTTACCAACTCTATAGTTGCTTGTATCAACGCATTACGCTTATCTATACTTTTTTGAAGTGCTGCCATAATTTTCAATTAAAGCACAAAGATATAGAAAATGAATGTTCATTCTTTTTATTAACACAACTTTAATGACAAAATTTATGAATTCAAAATTATTTTCTCCGATAGTAGTAATTAAATGCTTTATGGAATAATAGTATACACTATCCAGTATTAGAATAGGGTATTACAATCCTTTTTAAAGTTACCCCTTGTAGATTTTCATTTAAAAGAATACTTTCTATTATTATAGTATATATTTATAAAACATATGTTATAAAATCCTTGATGGCGTCTACAAAAATTACACCTAACTAATGGGTGTTTGTCTTTCTAATTGTTTAAAGGGCTGTTTAAGATTGAAAAATATTAATCCATTCTAATTATGCATGCATACTTATTCCCTGGTCAAGGCACTCAATTTCCGGGAATGGGAAAAGAGTTGTATGAAAAATCTAAAATAGCTCAAGAATATTTTAAAAAGGCCAACGCTATTTTAAATTATTCCATTACTGATGTTATGTTTGATGGTTCTGCTGTAGATTTAAAGCAAACCAAATTTGCGCAGCCAGCAATATTTTTACACTCCTATATTTTATCAAAAACTCTAGGCGATACTTTTAAACCCGATGTGGTTGCTGGGCATTATTTGGGTGAAATATCGGCTTTAGCTGCTATAGATTCTTTAGATTTTGAATCGGCACTTACGCTGATATCTAAGCGTGCTACCCTTATGCAAAAAGTTTGTGAAATCGACAATACGGGTATGGCCGTTATCGTTGGGTTATATGATGTTATTGTTGAAGATATTTGTAAAAAGGTAAACGGCATCGTTGTACCCTCAAATTACAATGCGTTGAAGCAGGTTGTTATTTCAGGAGAAATAAATGCGCTAAATGAAGTTTGCGAAAAATTAAGACCAGGTGCTATTCGTATATTTCCTTTACCTGTAAGTGGAGCATTTCATTCTCCTTTTATGGAGCCAATCGTTGAAGAATACAAGTCGGCGATAGCTGAAACAATATTTAAAAAACCAAAATGCCCAATTTATCAAAATGTCAACGGTCGACCCACGATAGATATACAATCAATTAAAAAAAATCTAGTTGATCAATTGACACATCCGGTAATGTGGAGGCATACCATTTTAAATATGATAGAAGATGGAACGACGGAATTTACAGAAATCGGTCCTGGTAATTTTTTGAGAGGCCTTGTTCGTAATATCAATAAAAATGTTATAAGACACGGAATTTCATAAGTATTAGAAACAGTTTTTAAGCTACTTTGTACCTATTGTTATAAACTTTTGATTCTGCATTTCCTCAATAAAGACCCTTTTTACTTGTCAAACTTAATAAATCAACTAATATCCTCATAATTTCAATGGTTTTCCTATAACAGAATACCAAAAGCATTCTTTATATTTAATAACTCCAATAAAGGTAGTTCCCACGTCCTTTTATAATATAATGTGTTTCCCTAAAAATTAGGGTACACAATTAGTTAATCATAATGTATAAAATTTTATCACTCGATGGAGGCGGAAGTTGGGCTATTATTCAACTACTGACCTTAAAAGACCGTTACGGGAACATTAAAGGTCATGAAATACTTAGAAAATTTGACCTGGTCATTGCTAATTCAGGTGGCAGTATAGTTTTAGCTGCTTTAGCTGAAGATTATTCAATTGATAAAGCAATTACGCTATTTCAAGACAAGAAGTATAGAGAACAGATATTTCACAAAAACACATTTAAAGACCGTTATTTCCCAGTTGATTATCTCGGCTTATTCAATGCAGGCTTTGGACCAAAATATAGTGCTACCAAGAAAAAGGAGGCTTTTGAAAATCTTTTTCCTCATATTGATAAGGTTCAAATGAATGAATTGCCAAAAATTATTGGCAAAGAATCTCTTAAAATAGTTGTGTGTACATACGATGCACTAAATAACCGCGCAAAGTTCTTTAAATCATATGCTGCAAGTATTAATGATTATGATTCAGTAAAGTTAACTCAGGCTATCAATGGTTCCTCTAACGCACCAGTACAGTATTTTGATTTCCCTGCCCGGTTTAAAGCAAAAGAAAGCAATATCTTTTATGAATTATGGGATGGCGCTTTGGGTGGATTCAATAATCCTATTTTAGCCGGAATTATTGAAGCTTATAAATTAGAGATACCGCTCAAAGAAATTAGAATTATTTCTATTGGTACCAGTAATTCACTTATGTCTTCTGATACAAAACAAAATTTTTGGGATTGGAAACAAATCGCATTACTATTTAGAAGAAAGAAATTTGCCTTTTCGAAATGGAAACCACAACTGAAATTTTTTAAAGAAACGGTATTACATCAGGCCAAAACCATTCTTTACCAACCACCCGATACTGCCAATTACATTGCTATGATGTTTCTTAAATCTTCTACAGGTAAGTCACTTAATGACCAAATCATACGACTTTCACCCTTAATTCATTATGATATGAATACTCCAGAAAATGTTATTCCGCTTGTTAAAGAATTATACGCCTTAGACATGGACTTAACCAAAGATGAAGAAATAGATTCACTTATTGCATGCTTTAATGCTTGGAAGAATGGTAATATTTATAATCAACCCATTGAGTTTAAAGTGGAACGAAATAATGATTTGTTATTTCAACAAGGAGATAAATGGTACCAAGATGGAATGGATAGATGGATTAGTTGGGAAGATTATGAACGAACAGTTAATTGAAATAACCTAAATCAGCAGATGCCATTTTTATCTTTCCCATAAATAGAATCTTAGCCTTTAGGGCTTATGTCTATTTAAACATATTCGCATGTTTTATTGATACTACAAATCAATTGTTAATATATCTGCTTAACACTAGTTTAATTTAACTTAACTTACCTTTTTTTTCATCAAAAATTTTTGCATGTTAAGAATACACGGTAATTGAAGTATAAAATCCCCTAAAAAAAACAGTATCGCAAATCCGAAATTTTCAAGAGACATAAATCCCGATTTTTCAAAAACTTTAAGAAAAAGGGTAAACAACTATTTTAAAACCCATAATAAAAGTCGAAATGCTAATGCAACTATGGTTATAAAAACTATAATTATGTTGACATTATTTTTTGCTCCTTTGGCACTGCTTTCTTCTGGTATTATAACATCTATGCCTTTACTTTTCACATTTTATATATTAAGTGGTTTGGGTATGGCAGGTATAGGAATGGGCGTAATGCATGATGCTATTCATGGCTCGTATTCCAAAAACAAGAATATAAACACACTTTTAGGTTATTCGTTCAATCTTATTGGTGCTAATTCGACCATTTGGAAAATTCAGCACAATATTTTGCATCACACTTTTACCAATATAGACCATGCTGACGATGACTTAAACGCACCTTTTTTTCTGCGCTTTTCTCCACATGCCAAACACTATTGGGTTCATCAATATCAACATATATATATCTGGTTTTTCTATATGATTTCTACACTTTCATGGATAACCACAAAAGATTTTGTACGCTTAAAACGCTTTCGTGACATGGGGTTTTTAGAGAAAAAGCATGAGTACGAAAAAACTTTAGTAAGCATGGCGGCATGGAAATTATTGTATTATTCATATGCCCTTATACTTCCAATGATTATGCTGCCGTTTTCATGGTGGGTCATCTTATTGGCATTTCTTTCTATGCATTTTGTTACGGGTATGCTTGTAAGTATTGTTTTTCAGATAGCACATATAATGCCTGTTACAGAGTTTCCGCTACCCAATGAGAAGGGGTTGATGAAAGATGATTGGTACGGACACCAATTTGCTACTACCAGTAATTTCTCCCCAAATAGCAAGTTGCTTTTTTGGCTGATTGGCGGATTAAACTATCAAGTAGAACACCATGTATTACCAGATGTTTGTCATGTTCACTATAAAGATTTAACTAAGATTGTTTCAGAAACTGCGCATGAATTTGGTATGCCATACCATGTCAAAAAATCTATTGGTCATGCGATATGGGACCATACAAAAATGCTTCGAATGTTAGGTGAGAAAGATGTTGTAACGTCCCTATAAATTGGTTTTTTACTTATAATAGTGAAAAACACAAGAACTATGTAGCATACCTTTGTTTACTATTGTATTGTCTTAAATGCAATTAAAGAACAAAAACTGCATTCGAAATATGAATTACTAGCTCGTTTTATCTAGCAGCTAAATTGATCTATACGTTTTACTTATATTTGAGAAACAGGTTTATAATTATTATGACATTAAAACAGACTATTTTTCTCATTGTAATTTTGATTTCATTCCCAATGGTATCGCAGAATATTAGCCCTTCAGAAATCTTTTGGAGTACCTTAAAATCTCATTGTGGTAATGCTTATGAAGGTAGCTTAGAATTGCCTGAAGAAGACGAAAGTTTTGGTGGCAAAAAACTTGTGATGCACGTTAGAGCATGTATTGAAAATGAAATTAAGATTCCTTTTTATGTCGGAGATGATAAATCTAGAACATGGATTTTGACAATGAATGAAGGTATACTAACACTAAAACATGACCATCGCCATGAAGATGGAACCGAAGATGATATTAACTTTTACGGCGGTACTGCAAGTAATACTGGTAAAAAAGATATTCAATTTTTTCCTGCCGATGTTCAAACACAACAAATGATACCTGATGCAGCCACCAATGTTTGGTGGATTACTCTAGACGATAAAACCTTCACCTATAATTTGAAAAGACTTGGTACTGAACGTGTTTTTAAAGTGGTAATGGACTTGACTAAACCAATTGCACAACCAGAAGCACCTTGGGGTTGGAATGATTAGCATTTATATATTTCACTATTAATCAGATTGATGTTACTCCCTATGAAAGTGTGGTTATCTTTGTCGAAAAATATTTCATGTCGAAGCAGTTTTCAGATTTAGGTGTAAACGAACAATTTCAGAATAGTTTAGTAGATTTAAAAATCTCTGTTCCTACAGATATACAGAAAAAAAGTATTCCTGTAGTTCTTAATAAAAAAGATGACTTAGTCGCTTTAGCTAAAACTGGTTCAGGTAAAACTGTAGCTTTTGGCTTACCATTATTGCAACTTATAAATACTGAAAATACTGCTGTACAGGCTGTTATATTGGCACCTACAAGAGAGCTAGCACAACAGATACATGCAAACTTAGTCTCCTTTGCCGCTCATAGTCCTGCAATTTCCATTGCCGCAATATGTGGTGGTATTCCTATAAAACCTCAAATAGAACGCTTAAAAACTGCTACTCATGTGGTTGTTGCGACCCCAGGGCGTTTAGTAGATTTAGTGAAACGTGAGGCTATTAACATTAAAAATCTAAAGTTTTTAGTTCTTGACGAGGCTGATGAAATGGTAAGCGCCTTAAAAGAAGACTTAGATACTATAATCGCAGGAATTCCGAAATCTAGACGAACCTTATTGTTTACTGCTACCATGCCAGGTACCATAAAACAACTAGTTCAAAATTATATGTCTAAACATGTAGTGCATGTAGAAGCAGATATGGCTACACTTGGCCATCAAGGTATCGATCATCAATACGTAGTAGTAGAACCTATAGAAAAATTAGATGTTTTGCTTCATTTTTTAAATACTAAAGAAGGAAAAAGAGGAATCATATTTTGTAAAACCAAGGCCGCGGTTAATAAACTGGCTAAGAAATTAGCTATTAATAAATTTTCTTCCGGAGCTATTCATGGAAGCCTTTCTCAAGGTATTCGCGATCGTATAATGGGGCAATTTAGAGAAGGACATATTGATATTTTGGTTGCTACTGACTTAGCAGCTCGCGGAATTGATGTAAAAGAGATTGAATATGTAGTTAATTATCATTTACCCGATACCTATGAAGCTTATGTGCACAGAAGTGGACGTACAGCTAGGGCGGGAGCGAAGGGGCTTTCTCTAACCATATTACAAAAAGAAGAAGTTGCTGAAATTGCTGATTTTGAAAAGGAATTAGGTATCGACTTCAACAAGTTTAAAAAAGCTGATGTTAATAGTATTGAAGAAAACAATGGTCTATTATGGGCTAAGAAAATCTTTAAGACCAAACCCAACCGCGAAGTTTCTGAAGAATTTAAAACGAAAATAAAAACGATATTTCATCATTTAACGAAAGAAGAACTTGTTGAAAAGATTATCGCTAATTATCTATCGCAATCTAAATCGCTAATTTCAAGTCCAGAAGAGCCTAAAAGAAAGAAATAAGTTTTAAAATTCTAATTTTTATTATTTGGATTTAACTTATTCTATAAAATAGAATTTGATAATAAACAAAAACCCGACTATTTATAGTCGGGTTTTTGTTTACATATATGTAGCATTTATATACTCCTATAAATATGCTTTTAGTATCTCGTTATTAGATTTTTTCCTAAGTAATTTTACTGCCTTTTCTCTAATTTGTCTTACACGCTCTCTAGTAATATCAAATAGTTCACCTATTTCACTAAGGCTTTTTGGATGTCTTTCTCCAATACCGTAATACAGCTTTATAATTTCACTTTCTCTATTTGGTAAGGTATTTAATGCTTGGTTGATATCCGTTTTTAGGGAATCCATCATCATATTTGCATCAGGTCTATTCAAGTCTTTCGAAGTAATCACATCATATAGATTCGAAGCTTCACCTTCTTGAAATGGTGCATCCATTGACAAATGCTTACCTGAATTTGTCATGGCAAGTTTTACTTGTGCGCCACTCATATCAAGTTCTCTTGCAATTTCAACTGTACTCGGAGGTCTTTGGAAAGACTGTTCTAATGTTGAATATACCTTTTTGATTTTACTGATTTCACCAATTTTATTCAGTGGCAATCGCACCATTCGAGATTGCTCTGAAATGGCAGATAATATAGATTGTCTTATCCACCATACTGCGTATGAAATGAATTTAAAACCTCTTGTTTCGTCAAAGCGTTTTGCAGCTTTGACCAATCCTATATTTCCTTCGTTGATTAAATCTGATAGTCGTATACCACTTCCTTGATATTGTTTTGCTGTAGAAACTACAAAACGTAAATTGGCGTTTACTAATTTATTTAGGGCAATCTGATCTCCTTCACGTATTTTTCTTGTCAACTCCACTTCCTCATCTGCGGTAATCAAATCTATTTTTGATATTTCTTGAAAGTACTTTTCTAATGATTTAGTGTCTCTGTTTGTAATTTGTTTAGTGATCTTAAGTTGCCTCATATATTATCTTGTTTTTTTCGTTACTATAATCTAATCATATTTTGATGATATCCTAATAAAATTGAATATTTATTAATTTTATTCTAAAGAATATTAAATAAGGAGTAATAAAAACTAGTTTTTAGCTAAAATTTAATACTATTTTATCAAATCAGTAATTTCTAAGACCTGTTTAAGTTTTGTGTTGTATTTAACCTAAAATACCTTGACTTGGGTTGATTTTCCTTCTTCACCTATTTTAAATAAGGAATGTAAACATTTGAGTATAGATTTCAATTTAGTGTATAAGATTATTCATTCTTATATAAAAAAACTCGAAATTCGGGACAACCATAGTAAACCAAAATGAAAATTACCACATCCATTCTAGTCTTCCTTTTCTCTTCTTTTTTTATATTTAGTCAAACTCCGGTTCAATCTTATTTCGAATGGACAGATTTACCTTTTTCTAAAAAGGAGCTACTGCAACGAAGAGAAAATTTGATGAGCATTCTTATCAAGGATGGAAAAGATGGGATTGTTATCATTCCTGCAAATGATGGATTTTCATCTGGCGAGACCTTTCGACAAGCTGATGATTTTTATTATTTTACAGGGTTAGAGTTACCTAATGCGCTATTAGTTATAGATTTAAGTAATCAATCTTCCATCATTTATTCACCTGATAGAGACTTAAGATTTGAAAATGGATCTAGAGTCAATGATTTTCCTGGAAGACCTCTTCTAAAAGACAAAACGATATCTGAGCGCGCTGGCATAAACTTAGCTTCTATTAATGAGTTTGCATCAATGATGACTAAAGCGGCCCTTATGAATAATACGATTTTAGTAAACAATGGCAGACAAGGACAAATAGTGTTGGCCTCAAATGAATATATAGCAACACATTCACCTGTTCAGGTTCTAATACAAGCTTTAGATAGTAGACACCCCGGATTACAATATGAAAATATTTTTGGATCAATTGCAAACATAAGAATGATAAAATCTGTTAGTGAAATAGATATTTTACGCAAGGCGGCAGCAATTACAGTAGAAGGAATAAAGACTTCAGCTAAAGAAATAAAGGCTGGCGTAGATGAAAGGTACTTAGAAGGTATTTTAGAGGGCAACTACAAGATAAACGGTTCGCAAAGATTAGCATTTGGTTCAATCATTAAATCAGGGCCGAATTCGCATTGGCCATGGAGAATTTTAGCTACGCATTATAACCGTAGAAATCGGGTTTTAGAAAATGGTGATTTGGTTATTTTCGATGTAGGGTGTGAGTATGAACAATATGTAAGTGATATCGGAAGAACTTTTCCGGTCTCTGGGAAATTTACTTCTCGGCAAAAAGAAATTCTAGTCATGGAAACAATGATTGCCGATGAAATCATAAAATTTTTAAAGCCCGGCATCACCTTTAAAGATATTAAATCTATTACCGATAATCTTATTCCAGAAGATTCAAAAAAATATATGCAGGTTGGTTTGTTTTTTGGTCATCACTTAGGTCTTTCTACCGGAGACCCAAGTCTTTCAGAAGCAACGCTAAAACCAGGTATGGTATTCACTGTAGAACCTTGGTATTACAACCATGATGAAAATATTTCGGTTTTCACAGAAGACATGATTGTTATTACAAAAGATGGTTGCGAGGTTTTAAGTAGTGATTTACCCAGAACTCCTGAGAATTTAGAAGCTTTGATGAAAAAATAGACGTCAATTTCAATTTATTAGAGTAGTGTGCATGAAGCTATAGAATAGGAGCGAAGTGAAGATTTTAAATATGAAATTAATTACAAAATAACTTTTACGGCTGCCATTTTTCCAACTTCCTTTAATATTCTGTATTTTTAAATCTCCCCATTATTTGATACTAGTATGCTCTTTAGCAGCTATATAATAGCTGGTTTTGGGCTATCCCTATTTTAATAGTCACATCAAACAACATACTTATGCCTTTTTTTTTAGACTTACACGATTTGCTTGACGGCGTAACAGCTGCCCATGTTGCAGAAATGCACCAAGCAGATTTAAATATTGAACATAAATATCATTGTCGCGGACTAACCTATTGGTGCGATGAAATAAGAAAAACGGCCTTTTGTTTAATAGAAGCGCCTAGCAAAGAGGCTCTTATAGAATTGCATGAAAATACTCATGGTGCAGTACCTACTAGAATTATTGAATTTAATGATACTATTGTAGAGTCTTTCTTAGTTGAAAAATGGTTCATGAGCAATATTCGCCTTTAAAAGGATAAACATTTGATTTAAAAGCCCGGTACCCTTAACCTCTTGGTTCTTGCCTATTAGTTACGTCTTATAGATTTACTCGATGCACAAGAACCATTAGTTTTAAGTTAAGTCTAAAGTTGTTCGTCGTTATCTTTTAAAATAGCTTTGTGCTTGATATTCTCCTTGTCTTTATAATCGTACGGAATTTTATTCAATATGTGTTCTAAAGCAGTTATTCTTGCAGATGTTTTCTTGTTTGCTTTAATAATTTTCCAAGGCACAAATTTTTGGGTATTCTTGAACATTAGTTCTTTATACGACGTATAGTCATCCCATAAAGCTAATGCCTTTCTATCTACATCACTAAACTTCCATTTTTTAATAGGGCTCGATATAATGTCTTTAAAACGACGTTCTTGCTCTTTTTTAGTTATAGAAAAGTAGAGTTTCACTAGATGAATATCTGAGAGTAACATCATGCGTTCAACGTCGTTTACAGAATCCATAAAATTTAAATATTGCTTTCTCGTGCAAAAACCATTAACAGGTTCAACTACAGCACGATTATACCAACTTCTATCAAAGAAAACAATTTCACCTTCTCGAGGAAAACGATTAATGTACCGCTGAAAATACCATTGTCCTTCTTCTATCTCATCTGGTTTTGGCAGGGCTACAACCCGAACTTCCCTTGGAGGTAAATGTTCTGTAATGCGCCTTATTGCACCTCCTTTACCTGCAGCATCACGACCTTCGAAAATAATTACCACCTTTTTTTTATTTTTGACTACCCATTGCTGCAAAACAAGTAATTCTTCTTGAAGTTTAGCCAAGCGTTTTTCATATTTGAGTGTGCGTATGGCTTTCTTAGGGTCTATAGAAGATTGTCCTAATAAGGCCAATAACCCCTTTTTGGTATTGATTAAAAGCAGTTCTTTTTCTTTTAAAGGTTGTTTTACTTTACTCATATAATAATCGTTTACCTAAAAATTGTTATTAAATATTTATCTGTTACCTAAAAAAACGATGCACAATATTTGGGTCGGGTAATAGGTCTGGGCAATTAGAACCTTTACCATCGTAATCGAATTGAGAAAGAACAAATTTGATGCTTTCCACACGGGCTAATCTTTTATTATCGCTTTGTACTATAATCCAAGGACAAAAAGAATTGTGTGTACGAGCGAACATTTGATTTTTATAATAACTATAGTCTTCCCATAAATCCTGACCTTTTTGGTCTACCGGACTAAATTTCCATTTTTTTAAAGGATTTCCTAATCTATTATCAAACCGCTTTTTTTGTTCATCGATAGACACTGAAAACCAAAATTTAATAATCTTAGTTTCAGATTCATAGAGCATATGCTCAAACTCTGGCACTTGCACCATAAAACGTTCATACTGTTCTTTAGTACAAAAATCCATTACTGGTTCCACAACTGCGCGGTTGTACCAACTACGGTCAAAAAAAACGATTTCACCTGCATTTGGGAGTTCTTTGATATAGCGATTAAAGTACCATTGTTTACGTTCAATCTCAGTAGGTTTATTAAGTGCTACTATACGCATTGCACGAGGATTCAAATGTTCTGCAAAACGGCGTATGGTGCCACCTTTGCCTGAGGCATCGCGACCTTCAAAGATGATGGCAATTTTTTTATCCTCTTGTTGAACCCATTTTTGAAAATCTACAAGTTCAGCCTGTAGTTGTAATAGCAGCCGTTCGTAATAATATTTGTCTAATACATCTGTGTAGAGCGGTATTTCATTTTTAGATTGTTCTAAATATTC
Organism: uncultured Maribacter sp.; assembly: GCA_963975675.1. GTDB lineage: Bacteria > Bacteroidota > Bacteroidia > Flavobacteriales > Flavobacteriaceae > Maribacter. The sequence goes on from CAXBIJ010000012.1 coordinate 19,332, forward strand.
TAGTAAATGTGCCTTGGATTTTAATTTGGCGAGTAACGTACTATCTATCATAGGCATTGATTAAGTTATGAAATTAAGAAAGAATGCTTTTTAAAAAGATGATAAAAATCAGTTGAATGTCTTTAAAGGTTACAGCTGAAAATTGAGTTTAAAAGACTTTATTTAAATAGATATGGTATACTTTGTAATTATAATAATGAAGGTAAAAGTTCGTCGTACAATAAAGAATAATCTCTTTAACCTATAAAAGAGGATATCTGGTTAGAACAAAATTTAACCAACTACACCCTATTTTATACTCTCAATTATTTGAATTTTGTAAGTATTGATTTGAAATGTATAACATAATAAGAAACTTCTATAATAATTTTGTGCTTAGAAATTTAAAATAGTTTTATAAATGACCGGCATAAGTATAACCACCAGTAGTCAAACAAAATTCAAAAACTTACTGTCAATTATTTTAATCTTGTGTTTTACCGCTAAAGCATGTTCACAAGAGGAAGATAAATTAAAAATTATCGACCATTTTTCAGGTTCAATAACTGCAACCAACAATGGTATTTCTTTGGTGCCAACATTTTCACTGGGAAAACCAGCGGCCATATTCAATCTGAAAATGGCAAAGAAAGATTTTAGCTTTGAGCCAGAAATGCGTTTCGGTTTAAATGCAAAACCTTGGTCCTTTTTGTTTTGGTTTAGATATAAAGCTATAAATAATGAAAGGTTCTCGTTGAGGGTAGGGGCTCACCCAGCACTTAATTTCAGAACGATTAATGTAATGTCTAACGGGGTTGAAAGAGAGCTAATAGAAACACGAAGATATGTAGCAAGTGAAATAGTTCCCAATTATAAAATTACTGAAAACACGTGTGTCGGTATGTATTATTTATTCTCTAAAGGATTAGATGATGGTCTAAAAACTGCACATTTTGTAACTGTAAACAGCAATTTTTCTAATGTTATGCTAACAGAAGATTATTTTCTGAATATAAGCCCTTCGGTATATTACCTAAAACTAGATCAGAACGATGGCTTTTATACCACAGCAACAGTAAATTTTAAAAATAAAGATTTTCCGCTTTCTCTTCAAACAATTTTTAATCAACGTATAAAATCAAATATTATCTCTGATAATTTAGTGTGGAATGTATCTTTAGTTTATTCATTTTAAATTGATTGAATTTCATAATTTTAGAGTATGGAGGATTTAGAAAATTTCTACAAGAACAAGTTTAATTGGTTGCCAAATAATCTTAAAAATAATATTGGGCATTTCAATCTTTTTAGATTAGAACCATTTGTAGAAGGCCAACCAACCAATATACCCTATGAGAGACGTGATTTTTATAAAATCATGTTGGTAAAAGGTCAAAGTAAAATCCATTTTGCAGACAAAGTAGTTGAAATAGAACATCAGGCATTGTCTTTTTCAAATCCTCAAATTCCCTATAAATGGGAGCATTTGGATTCGATTCGTGAAGGGGTATACTGTATTTTTAATGCCCAATTTTTCCATAAGTTTGGAGAGTTTCATAATTATGAAGTTTTCCAACCCGATGGAGAACATATTTTCGAATTAACTGAACATCAGACTGAGACTATTCACGCAATATTTAATAAAATAGAAACGGAGTTTAATTCAGATTACAAATATAAATATGATGCTATAAGAAATTTCATTTTCGAGCTACTGCATTTTGCCCTCAAATTAAATCCATCAGGAATAACAAATAATAGTTCTGTCAATGCTTCAAAACGTATTGTAACCTTATTTACGGAGCTTTTAGAACGTCAGTTTCCTTTAGACGATTCACATCCACAAATAAAATTACGCGCTGCATCAGATTTTGCTTCTACCTTAAATATTCATGCGAATCATTTAAACAAAGCGGTAAAAGAAGTTACTGGAAAAACCACGACCCAAATTATTACCGAACGTATTTTACAAGAATCAAAAGTGCTACTAAAATATGCGAAGTGGGATGTATCTGAAATAGCATATGCGCTTGATTTTAAGGAAGCAACGCATTTTAGTAATTTCTTTAAAAAGCATGTTGATATAAGTCCATCTCAATTTAGAACATCTTAATAATTAAAACTATTTCGCCTTTTTAAAGTTTAAATCCAGAAAATTAAAATTATTAGCTGCTTTTACTAGAAGGGTAGAGCCAATGGTTTCAAACAAATGATTGGTTTTAAGTACAAATGCAGCTTGTTCCTCAATTTTATAATTAGGAATTCCTATCAATGTTAAATCGGTTGCTGCCGAGTATTGTGCGATTAAATTGTAAAACGGAATTTGTTCAACTGCATTGTCTATGATTTTAATTTCCACCAATACTCTCAAATCTTCTACAAGTTTCTTGATTTTTGAGTGTATAGCATCATTATCCGCATTGTTATTATTTACAAACAAAACTCTAACAGCCGTATTATTCCATTTGGGTGAGGAGATGATAAAACGTGCAATATTGAGCATCATTTCAGCATTTTTGCTATCGGTTTCACGCCACCATAAATCCACAGTGCTGTAATCTCCAAATTTTGCTGCTTTGTCAAAATCCAAATAAAGTAAGTTGTAGTCCAAATACAACAAGGTTTCAGTCATTTCGGCATATTCCGAGGAATTTTCCAAACCTTTGGGCCAGCCCATCATAACCGTATTGGGTTCAACTCCCGAAAACCCAAATGAGGTGGCAATAGTGGTAATGCCTTTATAGATACTATCCACTTTAATTTGTCGCGCAAAAATATCGAGTTCCTCAAAGGTTTCGTTCCTAATAATCTGCTCCGTTCGTTTAAAGGGCTTGCTATTATTTTTATCAATTACCAATTTAAAATTGGTAACAATACCTGTACGCCCAGAGACTGCTTTGCTTAGCTCTAATAAATAATATTGATGTTCACTTTGGCCACTAAACAGAATAATATTTGGGTTCCAATTTGATGTCACATTATCATCGCTATTTATCCTCTTAAGGCCTTTGTTTACAATGTTTTCCCAAACGCTGAGCCACACATCGTTCGACTTTATTTTTATCTCCTTTCTTTGCAACAAAAAGTAAAGCCCCCCAATTACTACCAAGGCACCAAACATGGCGAGCATGTCTAATTTAAACATCACCCCAAAACACGCAATAAAACCAAGTAAACCTACCCAACGCTTCACTTTGAATGTAGGTTGAAAATCGGGGTTTGCCCAGTTTTCTAAGAAAAAGGCAATATTGATGAAACCATAGGCGGTTAAGTAAAACATTGAGACCACTCGTGCAATAACATCAAGCTCACCAATTAAAATGCCCGCTTCGGCAATAATAAACACAAGGATAAGTGCATAAAAGGGTTCCCTGCTTTTACCTAGGCCCTTTGCAAACAACCTGGGCGTTACTTTGTCTATAGACATTGCCTGTAAAATTCTTGGGCCACCTAAAATACCACCAAGGGCAGAGGAAAGTGTGGCACCCCAAATTCCCGCAACAACAGCAGGGGCGTAGAGGGCAATTTTCATCAAAATATTATAATCAGATTTTAACTCAGTAGAATTAATGGTCAAAGCCATAAAAATAGCAATAGCAAGATACACCACCAGTCCAACGGCTATGGCCCAAAGTGTACCTTTT
>CAXBIJ010000013.1:0-21950 GCA_963975675.1 uncultured Maribacter sp.
TCACTCATCAGATAATTTTAATCTTGGTACCGCTATACGAAATGGCTGGTTTACGTTGCTTTACAAGCCTTTTTTCTACGTATGGATGCCAATTATAGGATTTCCGGTTGAAATGGTTGTAGTGTGTTTGGCTATTGAATCATTTTGGCAATTTCAATTACATTCTCAATATGTGCCAAAAATGGGTTTCATTGAAAAAATATTTAATACGCATACTATGCATCAAGTTCATCATGCACAGAATGTTGAATACTTAGATAAAAATCACGGCGGATTTTTGAACTTCTTCGATAAGATATTTGGTACTTGGAAAGAATACGATGAAGAAATAGATGTGAAATTTGGTGTAATTCATGCGCCTAACTCTAACAATCCTATTGTAATTCTTACACACGAATTCTCAGATATATGGGCGGATATTAAGAAATCAAAGAAATTCAGTCACAAACTAATGTATATTTTCGGACCTCCTGGTTGGAGTCATGATGGTAGCACTATGACTGTTAAGCAACAACAGCGACTGTTTGAAGAGCAAAAACAGGCAAATCCTAAAGTTGCTTTCAATAGACCAAATTAAAGTATTATTATATAAGAAAGGGAGGTTTAATACCTCCCTTTTTTTTGTCCTTTCTTTCAATTAAAAGAGGTATTAAACTTCCCAACCTTCTCTGTATGTTCTCCCTACAAATTGGTTGGCTTCTTCTAAATTGGTAATTCTCATATTTTCTCCATCCCACAATAATTTTTTACGAGCAAAGAATTCCATGGCTCCTTCAGCGTTTTCTCTTTGAAGCATATAACTTCTTATGGCTAAGTTACCCATTAAAACAGTTTCTGTCATTGGTCCTGCATAGTCGAACGAAGAGGTAAGTGCTAAATGTTCAGCACTGCCAAAACCAGCTTTACAAGCATCTACCCATTTCCGTTGATGACCATATTCTGGCTCTAAATTTTCCTCTACTTCTGGTCCGAATTCCGTAGTACCATCGTTTAAATATAATTTTGGCATTAATGGCGAGCTATCATTGATATTTGTTGAAATAATTCCTTTCTCACCTATAATTAATACCCCGTTTGCGCTATTCTTGCCACCTATGTCATCATTTGCAGGAATAATATCTGGATGTGATGGTCGAATGCCACCATCGCTCCATGTCATTTCTATGGGTGATTTTGATTTATCGGTTGCATCAAAGTGTAATGTTATAAATGAGGATGGAGGACAACCTTCTGGATAATAATCGGGAGTCCACATCTTTGAAAATACTGAGGCGACGCTACATTCTGCATCGGTTGGGTATTTTAAATTTAATGTTCTGAAAGGAATGTCTATTAAATGACATCCAACATCTCCTAAGGCACCTGTACCGAAATCCCACCATCCTCTCCAATTGAAAGGGTGTAGATTAGGTACAAACTCTCGCTCTGTTGCTGGTCCTAGCCATAAATCCCAATTTAAACCAGCCGGCTTTAGGCTGGCATCTGGTTTAGGCATTTCAATACCTTGCGGCCATACAGGTCTATTTGTCCATACTTGTACTTTAGATACCGCTCCAATTTTATCTTCATCTATCCAACGTTGTACCATGCCTAAAAGAGGATTGGAGCCACCCTGGTTTCCCATTTGACTTACTATCTTATTGGTACGTGCCATTTGCGTTAAGGTACGGGCTTCTTTAATGTTATGTGTCATGGGTTTTTGCACATATACATGAATTCCTCTTTCCATTGCCCATTTAGCTGCAGGCCCGTGAACATGGTCTGGGGTTGATATGGTGACAGCGTCAATATTTTTCTTTCTATCTAACATGACTCTGAAATCATCGTAAAGCTTGGCTTTGGGGAAATTCTCTACACTTTTTGCTGCAGTACCGGTAAAATCAACATCGCATAAAGCTGCTACACGCTCTCTTCCCATTACTGAGGCATTTTTTATATCGCTTATACCTTTTCCTCCGGCGCCAATTGCGGCGATGTTAAGACGGTCGCTAGGAGCTACAAATCCAGTGCCTCCCATAACATGTCTAGGAATAATAAATACAGATGAAGCTAAAGCGGTTTTTTTAACAAAATCACGGCGGTTTAAACTAATAGGCTTTTTTTGGTTGGATTTTTTCATAGTTACACTTGATTTAAGATTGATTGGTAAACCTAAGATAATGAAAAGACCCCTATAAAACAATCGCAAAACAATTGAATAACAGGGGTCTATGTGATGAGGATTATTGCTTTCTAATCTTCGATATCGACAATATCGTCTTTATTTTTTTTCATACGTAAGTCGAAGAATTCAACCATAAGTGAGAAAGCAATTGAGAAGTATAGGTATCCTTTAGGAATAACTCCAACTTCATTACCAAAAACAATAAGATGGCTTATGTGAGCTGATTCTGCAATTAACATAAAACCAATTAGTATTAAAAATGATAATCCTAGAATTTGAATAGATGGGTGCCTGTTTACAAAATCTCCAACAGCATTTGCAAATAGCATCATAATTACCACAGATATTACAACGGCAACAACCATTAATACTAAGGCGTCGTTAGGGTTGGGAGAAATGCCGTTTGTCATTCCTATGGCTGTAAGAATAGAGTCAAAGGAGAAAACGATATTAATAACCGTTATTTGAAGTATGGCGTTCGTTAATGACGTGGATCTAGCCTTTTTTACTTCGCGTTCATCATGGCCTTTATCTTCTACCTTTTCGTGAATTTCTTTTGTGCTCTTATATAGTAGAAACAATCCGCCTAAAAACAATATAATGCCTTGACCACTAATGCCTCCGGTTATCCAATCACTATCGAATACCCAAAATGGTTTTTTCATAGAAGTGAGTAACGAAATTCCAAAAAGTAGCAAAATACGCATTACCATTGCTAGTACTAAGCCTAAATTCGTGGCCTTTTTTCGATGACCAGGTTCTAGTTTACCTGCAGCAATAGAAATGAATATAATATTGTCTATTCCCAATACAATTTCAAGAAATGTAAGAGTTAGCAGAGCGACCCATGCATCGGGGTTAGCGAAAATATCGAACATGATTATTTAATTTTAAAAGCGGTTCCAGTCTTAACGATTAGTTCTTTATTTGGGTTTTTAACTGCACTTTTGTATTGAAAGGTGTACGAGGAATCTGTAGTGCTAATTATTTTATAATGAATAGCTGTTTTACTGTTTAAGTCTTGTAAAACAAACTCACAGTCATTAAACCAACGTACTGTAGCGCTATCAATTTTGTTTTCATAATAATCAACACTATACTTTTCGTCTCTCGTAAATTTACCCTCTTTAACAATCTCACCAAGTTCATATGTAAACTTAAAAGAGCCTGTTTTGTAATTTTTACAATCACGTTCTGGTTGGTAGCATGAACTAAAAAGTAGGCATGTAATTATAAGCGTAAATATTTTTTTTACCATGGTGCAAAATAAAGAAAATAGGAGGGAATTTGTCTGAAAAAGACAATAATAGTTTAAGCTAAAACATATTCTTATTGTTCTACATAATTTTTAAATGTACCATCGGTATAGAAGATTACAATTCGTTCAACATTCTTTTTTTGAGTTGACTTCGTGATTGTATTGCCGTATGATTGTTCTATTGATTTGTTGGTATGTTCTAAATCTTCATTTGGATATTTTCCTTCACCATACAAAAGCCATTGTAATTCAACCTCCTTAAAAGCTTCATTAATTTTCATTATAAATTCTAAACTTGGTTTATTTCTACCATTTAATAAATGAGAAATACTAGAACGTTGCACGTGAATTAAATCAGCAAAAGAAGCTGATGAAAGTTCGTGATGATTTAAAATAGTTTTCAACCTCGATATAAATGAAGTAGTATCTAACATGTTTACAAAATTAATATATTCTACGTATAGGTATCAATAATAATAGGATAAATTACTTAAAAAGGTGAAATATTTTAAAAGGTAAAGTTTTGATAAGTGTGTTTAATTAACTGATATATAGGGTTTTGTATATTCATAATATAAAAGAGTTAATTTTGTAAACATTTCAAGGGTTTTTTGCCGTTAATTAGCCATTTAGACTGTTTACAAATGTAAACTACAGCTGTGTTATTTTTGTCTTTTATAATTTTACGTGGAATATGATGTCAATTGATTATAGTAAAATTTTTGTATCAAGCATTCAAGGTAGATATATTACTTATGATCATTTGAGCAACTTTATTGAAGGACTTTCTGAAAGTTTTAAGATTATTACTATTGGGAAATCCGTACGTGATGAACCGATAAAGAGTATCACTTTTGGTCATGGTCCCATCCGTATTTTTATGTGGTCTCAAATGCATGGTAATGAATCTACAACTACCAAAGCCGTAATTGATGTATTAAATTATTTACAATATGATTCTGTTCGGGCTTTAGAAATCGCAAATCAGTGTACTTTAAAAATTATTCCAATTCTTAATCCAGATGGTGCTCGAGATTATACTAGGGTGAATGCAAACCAAATAGACCTAAATAGAGACGCTCAAGATTTAACGCAACCAGAAAGTCGAATCCTTAAAAAAGAATACGAAAGTTTTCAGCCAGATTTTTGTTTCAATCTACATGACCAACGCACAATTTTTAATGTTGGCAAAACCAATAAACCTGCCACCGTATCTTTTTTAGCCCCTGCCTTTGATGTTGAAAGAAATAATTCGCCTTCTCGTAAATTAAGCATGCAGTTAATTGCTGCTATGAACTCTAAATTGCAAGAACTAATACCTGGTCAGGTCGGTAGATATGATGATGGTTTTAATGCTAATTGTGTTGGCGATGCTTTTCAAATGAGAGAAACCCCTACTATATTATTTGAAGCAGGACATTATTATAAAGATTATCAGCGGGAAAAGACAAGAGAATTTATCTTTCATGCATTATTAAAAGGTATAAATACTATTGCCTTAAATCAAATTGAAGATTTTACAGTAGACCAATATTTAGTAATTCCAGAAAATGGAAAACAGTTTGTAGATATCTCGATTATAAATTCTAAGGATTCAAATAAAGCTGGCGTCATAAAAAACTCGTCCTCAATTCAATACAAGGAAGTTCTTGTAGAAGACAAGGTTGTTTTTAGTCCCGTTAAACATATTTTTGAAACAACACCTACTGAAATCTTTGCCCATAAAACCTTCAATTTAGAGGTAAAAGAAGACGTAGAATGGCTTAAAAAGCATGATATTTTAAAACTACTAGATTAATTTTTATTGCCTTATTTCTTCAAAAACTTAAAAATATTTACATTTTCATTAAAAAAAGTTCATATTCAATGAATTTAATGTGATTATTTTTTATTTTTGGCAAAAATTTTACAACTATGGGCAAAGTCAAATTAGACGAAATAGACCACCAAATTCTGGATATGTTGATAGACAACACCAGAACCCCTTTTACCGATATTGCTAAAAAACTACTTATATCTGCTGGTACTGTTCATGTAAGAGTTAAGAAAATGGAGGAAGCAGGAATTATAAAAGGTTCTTCACTTACTTTAGATTATGTGAAATTAGGATATTCATTTATTGCTTATGTTGGTATTTTCTTAGAAAAAACCCATCAAACAAAATTTGTATTGGAGCGTTTAAATCAAATACCAAATGTTACCATAGCCCATATTACTACTGGTAAATTCAATATATTCTGTAAAATTAGAGCAAAGGATACTACACATGCAAAAAACATCATTTTTAAAATAGATGATATTGATGGTATAAGTAGAACTGAAACAATGATTTCATTAGAAGAAAGTTTCAATGATAAGAAACGATTAATGCACACCATATTTAACGAGTTATAATTTTTTAACTTCAACTAACTCAAAAGGCCCAGTTATTTTTATGATTGGGCTTTTTTGATTTTCAATTAACCAAGACATAAGCTTAATTATGACAATTTCAGATTTACAAAAAGAAGAATTTGATTTCTTCTATGCCACGTACTTAAAAAAACTTGATAATCAAGAAGATTTAAAGTCTGCTTTAATAACTGGCAAAGAATGGTTTAAGAATTTTGTAGCTGAATTGTCTAGTGAGCAATTAGCCTATAGCTATGGAGAAGGAAAATGGACAATTGCCGAAGTTCTTGTGCATTTAATTGATACAGAACGTATATTTCAGTATCGAGCTTTTCGAATATCTAGAAATGATAAAACACCTTTGCCAGGTTTTGAGCAAGATGATTATATTTTAGCAAGTAATAGCAATCAGCGCACTAAAGAGGATATATTAGAAGAATATCTTTCCGTTAGAAATGCGACAATTAATTTATTTAAAAATTTATCTGAAGATGAATTAAGGCGAAGGGGAACTGCTAGTGGTCTGCCTTGGTCTGTTGCTGCCTTAGGACTCGCCATAAGTGGTCATCAAAGACATCATGAAATTATACTAAAAGAACGCTATTTGTAAATTTAGTCTAAGTCTGGTTCTACTTCCCTTTCGAAATTCAGATATAATGCATTGGTCATTTCTTCTGATTTCATAACCTCTTCGGGTGTTTTAGGCTCAAGCTCTTTTTCTAAACTCCCTTCAAAATTGGCAATGAAGTTCGAAAGGCTTTTACTTATTTTTACCAGATAAAGCGTGTCAACGGTTTTTAATTGAACAGCTTCAACATAATCACCTTGAATATTTTTAAAGGATATAATATCCTCATCACCATATCCATAAGGGTATGTTTCAATTAAAAGTGCGGCTAATTGGTGGTCTAGTTTGCGATAATCTATAAGTCTTCTGGTCATAACTAATTTGGTTTAAGATGGTTACTTAATTTCTTAACCTAAACTAGTAATTAAACTGTCAACATAATTTGTATAGTTGTGAAAGTGGTGTTTTTGGTATATGAAGTTTTTAAACTTTGTAGTAAGCGAAGGCTTCAGTAAATAATTCTACAGGAATTTCAATATCAAAAACTGGATTACCTATCTCTTTTAAGAGCACAAAATTCACTTTACCATGCGAATTTTTCTTATCATACTTCATGAGTTTGAGTATGTTATCGAAATCTTCCTCTAAAAATTCAACTTTCTCATATCTACTTAAAAAAGTAGTTTTAATGTCTTCTAAAGTAACTAAAGGAAGATTTGTTAATTTATTTGATAAATATCCTTCCAAAATCATTCCAATAGCAATAGCCTCACCATGCAGCAACGTTTCTTTTGAATCATTCTCTAAATAATAAGATTCTATGGCATGCCCTAAAGTGTGTCCGTAGTTTAATATTTTTCTAATATTTTGTTCAGTCGGATCTTGTAAAACTACATTGTTCTTAATCTGAATTGATGATAGAATATGTTTCTTCATATCCTCTAAACTTTCAGCTTGTTTTAGTGCTTCCCAGTACAATTTATCTTGAATAAGACCGTGTTTAAGCATTTCAGCAAAACCACTTCTAATTTGTCTTGTATCTAAAGTGTCTAGAAAATCTGGCACTACCAATACCATAACTGGCTGGTTAATCACGCCTATTTGATTTTTCAAAGAACCTAAATCTACACCAGTTTTACCGCCAACAGAGGCGTCTACCATAGATAATAGCGTGGTTGGTACATTAATAAAATCAATACCTCTTTTAAATGTAGAAGCCACAAAACCACCTAAATCGGTTAAAACTCCACCGCCAAGATTAATTAAAATACTTTTTCTATCAGCACCTAGTTCAGATAAGGCTTCCCAAACACCTACACATGTTTCTATATTTTTATTAATCTCGCCCGATTCAATTTCAATAATTTCAAACTGATATTCTCCATTTATCTCTGCCATAAACTGTGGTAAACAAAGTTCATGTGTATTTTCATCTACTAAAATAAAAACTATGGAATATGCTTTTTTTGCTAAATGAGCATTAAGTGAATTAAAAGCAGTTTCATTAAAATGTACTTCGTAAGAGTCTGAAATAATAGATTCCATAATATAGTTTGACTAAATATTGGTTACTAATTGACCACAAAATAAAGGTTATTTTTAGTCTTAGGATTATAAAATCTGTGATTATATTTGCCAGCTATAGAAATAACAAAAAATGGACCAAATATTTGAAAATACCGCAACGGCATTTGCTTTAAAATCAGATTCAGAATTAGAAAGAGCTTATTTTCTTTTTAAAATGATTTCGAATGAGCCTTTGGTGAAAATGGGTTCGGTAATTACAAATTTTGCAATTAAAGCACATTTGCCAGTAGAAGGTTTAATTAGGGCAACGGTTTTTGACCATTTTTGTGGTGGTGTTAATGAAAGAGATTGTCTACCTGTGGTAGATAAAATGTGGCAGAAAGGTGTTTGTTCGGTTTTAGATTATTCAGTAGAAGGTAAAGAAGAAGAAGACCCTTTTGATGCTGCTACTGAAATTATTTTGACGATACTAGATTTCGTAAAGGAAAAAGAAGCTATACCATTTGCGGTTTTTAAACCAACAGGGTTCGGTCGGTTTGCATTATATCAAAAGATAAGTGAGAAAAAGAAACTAACAAAAGCTGAAGAAGCAGAATGGCAACGCGTCATAAATAGGTTTGATAAGGTATGTAAGAAAGCTCATGATCTTGAAGTTTCATTGTTAATTGATGGTGAGGAAAGCTGGATGCAAGATGCAGCCGATGATTTAGCTGAAGATATGATGCGTAAATACAATAAAAAGAAAAGAATTGTATTTAATACGCTGCAAACTTATAGATGGGATCGTTTACCTTATTTAAAATCGTTGCACGAACGCGCTGAGAAAGATGGGTTTAAAGTAGGAATGAAGGTAGTTCGAGGGGCATACATGGAAAAGGAAAATGACAGAGCCAAAGAAAAAGGATATACTTCGCCTATTTGTAAATCTAAAGCAGAGACAGATGAGAATTTCAATGCGACTATTGAATATATGATTGATAATCTTGACACACTATCAATATTTTCAGGTACACATAATGAAGATAGTTGCTATCGTTTAATGCAATTAATGGCCGACAAAGGAATAGATAAGAATAATGAACATGTTTGGTTTGGTCAATTATATGGTATGAGTGATCATATCTCTTTCAATTTAGCAGCGAATGGATATAATGTTGCTAAATATTTACCTTTTGGACCTGTTCGTGATGTTATGCCATACTTAATAAGAAGAGCAGATGAGAATACCTCGGTTGCCGGACAAACTAGTAGGGAATTAACGTTGCTTAAAAAAGAAAGAAAGCGTAGAAAAATTTAAGAATATACTATTGCATTTCAATTTGTTGAAGAGTGGCTTTATCTCTACAGTTTTTAACAGTAAATTTCCATTCACGTTCCTTTAATTCAGATTCTACGATGTAGGTTTTGCAAGGAACCGATTTGGTGTCACTATTACTGAAATCTACATCACCTTCAGTTAGTATATACTTTACATCTACAGAATCTAATTGATATTCAACTAATTTTAATTTCGCCTCTTCGCTATAATACATAGGTTTAGAGCGAATATCTTTTAGGGTTCGACAATTTGGTAGATAACAAAAGTATACACCTGTTTCTTCTGACTTCTTTTTTAAGAACATGGTTAAAAAAACGATGCCGATAGACAAGCCTACCAAGAAAAAACCTAACCTTTTTAGAAAATCCATTTAATTCTTTATTGAATACATTAAGAACGCAAAATTATACCTTTTAAAAGGATAGGAAAAGGAATGCCGTTAGTATTCTAAAAAATCAAGAAATTAATATCGCTATACTGCAGATCAAACCACTCACCAACTGATTTGTTAGTAAGAATTCCATGATACATGTAGAGTCCGTTTCGTAAGCCTTTGTCAAATCGAAGAGAATTCTCAAGTCCGCCATCCTCACCAATCTTTAATAGATAAGGAGTGAATATGTTACTTATTGATACTGAAGCTGTTTTAGGGTATCTAGATGGAATGTTTGGCACGCCATAATGAATTACATCAAACTTGTTTCTAGTAGGTTTATTATGACTAGTAACTTCACTAGTTTCAAAACAACCACCGGTATCAATACTTACATCTATGATAACGGCACCTTTTTTCATATGCTCTACCATAGTGCTAGATACAACAACAGGTGACCTATCTTTTCCTCTAGTCGCGCCAATTGCAACATCACAACGTTTAAGCGCTTTTAATAGGTTCTTAGGTTGTATTGTTGATGTATAAACGGTCTGCTTTAAGTTTGTCTGTATATTTCTAAGCTTGGTTATAGAGTTGTCAAAAACCTTTACGTTGGCGCCAATACCTATGGCTGATCGTGCAGCAAATTCACCTACAGTACCTGCACCAATAATAACAACCTCTACGGGCGGTACACCACTGATGTTACCGAACATAAGTCCGTTGCCATTATTGTTAGCAGCCATTAACTCTGCGGCTATTAAGACAGATGAAATACCTGCGATTTCACTGAGCGAACGAACTGCAGGATAATTACCTTCATCATCTCTAATATATTCAAAGGCAATTGCCGTAATTCGTTTTCTTGCTAATTCCTCAAAATACTCCTTGTATTGCGTTTTTATTTGAAGCGCTGAAATAATGACGGTCTGGGGATTTATAAATGCTATTTCGGTTAGGGAAGGAGGTTCCACTTTTAAAATTAGCGGACATGCGAATACTTTTTTAGTATCCTTTGTAATTTCACCACCTGCCTGTGTGTAATCTAAATCGGTATAATGCGCACCTTCACCAGCACCTGATTCAATTAAAACACGATGACCATTAGAGGTAATTGCATTTACAGCATCGGGAGTAAGGCAAATACGTTTTTCTTGATATTGATTCTCTTTAGGAATGCCAATATATAATTCTCCTTTTTGTCTAAAAATTTCTAGTGTTTCTTCTTGAGGAAGTAATTGATGCTTACTAAATGGTGAAGTGGGTTGGCTCATAACTAAAAATGTACGTTTTTCAAATAAAGTACTTGAAACTCAAATGTACAATTTTTAAGGAAATGAATAATCAACTATAGTAATTGTAGGCGTAAGTGTTTAAAACTTAAAATTTAACCAACTCTGAATACGTTCTTGAAAACCTTTTAAAGTATGCTCAATATTACCTGTTGAAAATTTTGAATTAAGCTCATCTGACATAGAAGATATTTCAGATTCCTCATGGGTATCTAGTATATCATTAGATGTAGAGCCATCAGCAGTTAAATCTTTTTTCTTTAGCTCTTCCAATTCTGCGTCCATAGCATCTAAGTCGATACCTAAAACGTGTTTATCATAAAGTTTAATTCTCAGAAAATAAACGAAAGGTATTATTACTATACATATTGGTAATAACCATAATAAATTTTCTGTATCTATTTCGTTATCGTAATTATAAAGTACTTCAAATATTTGAAAAGCATACATGGCTATAGGTATCAGAATAATATGATACCACCAATTTTTTACAGTTAAGAACCAAAAAATCAATAGATATAAGGGTACAATTTTACCCATCATAAACCATACGAATGTAGAAACATCTTCGAAACCATGACTCGAAATAGTAATACCTAGAATAGAAACGGAGTCTTCTGAAGCTCCAGGTATGTATTCGTAAACTTTGTATAAAAAGGGAGATACTGCTATAAAAAATACCATTATCGATTCTAAAAGAATCTTTCTTTGAGCCTTTTTGCTTTTAATATTTTGCACCATTAACTTGAATATATAAAGTTTTAACGACCGTAATGGAGAAATAGTATAAAAAAAGGGTGTATTTGCATACACCCTTTTCAATTTAAGCTTAAATCTTAAATTTTTTCTTTCAATTTTCTTTTATCAATACCTACTTGGTGATTATCAATATTAATAATCGGTGCAGCCATCGCGAAAAGAAATACACCTAATGCCAAAGAGGCAAGAAAAGTCCTTTTGTTTTTCATTTTCAAGGGATTTTTGGTTATACAAGAATTAGTTCTCCCTACAAACGTAAGAAATAATGCACAAATAGAATGCTATTAAACGTTAAAAATGTGCATTTCAACTGATTTTTTGAGCATGTTGTCGATTTACAGGTAGTTCAACGAAAATTTACAATAAAAACGTAGTAGAAACGATGCGAAAAATCCTTAAAACCGCTTTACCTTAAAAATCAGGGGTTTTATATGGTATCAAGAAGTAGTAATTTTCTGGTTTTCTCACTTAATATTTCAATTTTAATTATCTGAGCATCAATTGGAACTAGATTAGGTATTTTTTCTGGCCATTCCATAAAAACCCACCCTTTTGTGTTAAGATAATCTTCTAAACCCATGTCCATGGCTTCCATTTCATCTTCTAACCTATAAAAATCGAAATGATACGCTAATAGATCTCCGTTTAGATTTTCATATTCATTTACGAGTCCAAAAGTGGGGCTACTTACATTATCCTTTCCACCTAATTCTTTAACCAGTGCTTTTATCAGTGTTGTTTTACCTGCACCCATTGGCGCATAAAATGCTAGTATTTTGCTTTTTGAATTATGAATTATCTCGCTAGCAATTTTCCTCAACTCATTTTCACTATAAATGAATTCCATAAACTTTGACTTATTTAGGCTCTAAAACTACAAAAGGTATGATCATTTCTTCTAAAGAAACTCCACCATGTTGATAGGTGTTTCTGTAATAACTTACATAATGATTGTAGTTATTTGGGTAGGCGAAAAAATAATCATTTTTCGCAAAAATATAAGAGCTACTCATATTTATACTTGGTAAATAAATTGATTTTGGGTCTTTGGCTGCTAGTACTTCATTCTTTTCGTAGGTGAGACTTCTTCCTGTCTTGTATCTGAGGTTGAGGCTTGTTTCACGATCTCCGACGACTTTTGAAGGAGACTTTACATTTATGGTGCCATGATCCGTGGTAATAATCAACTTCATTCCCAAAGTTTGTGCTTGCTGAATAATTTCTAACATGGGTGAGTTCTTAAACCAACTGGTAGTTAAGGATCGATAAGACTTGTCGTTAGAAGCCAATTCTTTTATCACTTCCATTTCAGTCTTGGAGTGTGAAAGCATATCTACAAAATTGTAAACGATTACCGTAAGGTCATTATCTTTTTGAGTCTTAAAATTTTGGCTTAAATGTTTTCCTTGTTTTAAACTACTTATTTTATGGTACTCCCATTTTAAATCAAGTCCAAGTCTTTTAAGTTGCTCACCTAAGAATTTGTCTTCAAATAAATTTTTACCACCTTCTTCCGTATCATTTTTCCACCAATTGGGATATTTTTTCTCCATATCGAGCGGAGTCAATCCTGAGAAAATAGCATTACGGGCGTATTGTGTTGCTGTCGGTAAAATGCTGTAATAAGAATCTTCTTTCTTCTTTTTGTAAAATGAGTTAACTGTATCTTCAAACGCATACCACTGATCATAACGCAAGTTGTCTACAACAATGAGTAATGTTTTTTGGTCTCTTATCTCTGGTGCAATCCATTCCTTAAAAAGCGTGTGGGACATTACAGGAGCATCAACATCGGTGAACCAATCTGGGTAATTGCGTTCTACAAATTTGCCGAATTGTTGATTAGCTTCAATTTTTTGAGATTCAAGTATTTCGAACATTCCACTGTCCTCAATTTCTTCTAATTGCAATTCCCAATAAATTAATTTTTTATATAAATCTGCCCATTCTTGGTAGCTATTCACCATAGAAAGATCCATGGCAATCTTTCTAAATTCTTGTTGGTAGTTGCTAGTCGTTTTTTCAGAAATTAACCTAGAATGGTCTAAATTCTTTTTAAGAGAAAGCAGTATCTGGTTAGGGTTTACAGGCTTAATTAGATAATCAGCTATTTTAGAACCAATAGCTTCTTCCATAATAAATTCTTCTTCACTTTTAGTGATCATCACTACAGGCAAAGAACTGTCAATTATTTTTATTTCAGAAAGGGTTTCTAAACCAGATATGCCTGGCATATTTTCGTCAAGAAAAACAATGTCTACTCTTGTTTCTGCTAATTCTTCTAATGCCTCTTGACCGCTTTGACAGGTGATTACTTCATAATTTCTTGCTTCTAAAAAGATGATATGAGGTTTGAGTAAATCGATTTCATCATCTACCCATAATATTTTTATCTTGTTCATTTGTTTTATTATTTGACGATAATCAAATTCTATGCTGATGCTTTTGTATAACTTTGAAATGTTAATTTCAGAAAAGACACATCTATCTTGAAGACATCAAACAAATTGAAAATCTTTAATGATCCAATTTACGGATTTATTAGAATCCCTAACACCCTAATATTTGACCTCATTGCCGACCCATACTTTCAAAGGTTACGTAGAATATCGCAAATGGGGTTATCGTATTTGGTATATCCTGGGGCACATCATACTCGTTTTCATCACGCATTAGGTTGTATGTACTTAATGCAGAAAGCCATACAAGTGCTTCGCTTTAAGGGTGTTGAAGTAACAGAAACTGAATCTGACGGACTGCTTGGAGCCATTCTTTTGCATGATATTGGGCATGGCCCTTTTTCTCACGCTATGGAGCATAGTATCGTTGAAGGTGTAAGTCATGAGTTTATTTCACTTCAGTTTATGGAAGAACTCAATGAACGATTTAACGGAAGTTTAACGGATGCAATCTCAATATTCACTGGTAAGCACCCTAAAAGGTTTTTAAATCAATTGGTTTCAAGTCAGTTAGACATGGACCGATTAGACTATTTGAAAAGAGATAGTTTCTATACTGGCGTTGCGGAAGGTAATACTAATGCAGAGCGGTTAATTACGATGTTGAATGTTGTTGATGGTAGTCTTGTAATTGAGGAAAAAGGAATTTACTCGGTTGAGAAGTTTTTAATGGCAAGGCGTTTTATGTATTGGCAAGTATACTTACATAAGACGAGTGTTGTCGCCGAGCAGTTACTTATAAGTATTTTGAAAAGAGCGCGCTTTTTAATTAAAAATGGTACAACATTAAATTGTAGTAAAGCATTGCTTTATTTCTTATCGCAAAATATCGATAAAAACAATTTTGATAGAGCCACCTTGGCAAAGTTTGCTAATCTAGATGATGTCGATATAATAGCTGCATTAAAAGAATGGCAATACACTGATGATTTTGTGCTTTCTACACTATGTGATATGATATTGAATAGAAAGCTTTTGCAAATTAAATTGAAACAAGAGCCCATAAACGAAACCAAGTTTAAGAGCAAGTTTAATAAGATTAAGAAGCATTATAAGCTTACAGATGAGGAAACCTCTTATTTTGTTTTTACCGGTGAGTTAAAGAATAAGGCCTATGATAGAGAGTATCAAAATATTAATATCTTGAAGAAAAATGGAAAAATAACTGATGTTGCTAAGTTATCGGATCACCTTAATTTGAATGCACTTTCTAAAACGGTGACAAAATATTATATGTGTTATCCAAAAGAAGCAGTTTAACTATTTTTCTTACTTTTACGCTCATGAAATTTACAGCCGGTCAGATTGCAGGTATTTTAGAAGGAGAAGTACATGGAAATCCAGACATAGCCGTGCATAAACTTGCTAAAATAGAGGAAGGCGAAGAAGGCTCTCTTACTTTTTTGGCAAATCCGAAATATACGTCGTTCATATATAAAACCAAGGCTTCTATAACTATAGTAAACAAGAGTTTTATTCCTGAACAGAAATTAAATACTACCTTAATTAAAGTAGAGGATGCTTATAAATCGTTCTCTAAATTATTAGAATATTATAACCAAGTTAAAAACAATAAACTAGGAATAGAAGAGCCTATTTTTAAATCGGAAACGGCAACTTTTGGTGCTGATGTTTATCTTGGAGCATTCGCTTATTTAGGAAATAACGTAACTCTTGGAGATAATGTAAAGGTATATCCGAATGTATATATTGGTGATAATGTAAAGGTTGGTAATAATGTGACCATATTTGCAGGTGCTAAAATTTATTCAGAAACGATAATAGGCGATAATTGTGTTGTTCACAGTGGAGTGGTATTAGGAGCAGATGGATTTGGCTTTACGCCAAACGAAAATGGAGAGTTCATTAAAGTACCGCAAACAGGTAATGTTATTTTAGAAGATAATGTTGATGTGGGAGCCGGTACCACCATTGACCGTGCAACATTAGGGTCTACTATTTTGAGAAAAGGAGTGAAGCTCGATAATCAAATACAAATTGCCCACAACGTTGAAATAGGTGAGCATACCGTTATTGCTGCCCAAACAGGCATTGCGGGCTCTACTAAAATAGGAAAGCATTGTATGATTGGTGGCCAAGTTGGCATTGTAGGTCATATTATTATCGGTGATTTCGTTAAAATACAAGCCCAATCAGGTATTGGCAGAAATGTAAAGGATCACGAGGTTTTACAAGGTTCGCCAGCTTTAAATTATGGCGATTACAACAAATCATATGTTCATTTTAAGAACTTATCAAAAATAATTAGTAGAATCGACACTTTAGAAAAGAAGGACTGAGGATGAGTACAATAAAAAATAAACAAAGAACAATTAGTAAAGAGGTAAGCCTAACCGGAGTTGGTTTACATACGGGTAGCAATGTTACCATTAAATTTTTACCCGCAAGTGTAAACCATGGTTATGCATTTAAAAGGGTTGATTTAGAGGGTGAGCCTATTATCCCAGCTGATGCAAACCTTGTTGTGAATACACAAAGGGGTACCAATTTGGAGAAAAATGGAGTAAAGATCCAAACTTCAGAGCACGTTTTGGCTGCTTTAGTGGGTCTTGAAATTGACAATGTGTTGATAGAGCTGGACGCTGCAGAACCACCAATTATGGATGGTTCCTCAAAGTTTTTTGTAGAAGTATTGGAGAAGGCTGGAATTGTAGAGCAAGATGCACTGCGTGAAGAGTATATTGTTAAAGAAGTTATTTCTTTTAAAGATGAAGCTACTGGTAGTGAAATAACAATTATTCCTTCAGAAGAATATCAAGTGATGACGATGGTAGATTTTGGGACTAAAGTTTTAGGAACTCAAAATGCCACTTTAGATAAGATTTCTGATTTTAAATCTGAAATTTCAAATGCCCGAACGTTTAGCTTCCTTCACGAGTTAGAAATGCTTTTGGAAAATGGACTAATTAAAGGTGGGGATTTAAATAATGCTATCGTTTATGTGGATAAAGAAATTTCTCAAGCCACTATGACCAAATTAGAGAAGGCTTTTGATAAAAAGAAACTTTCTGTAAAGGCAAATGGTATTTTAGATAACCTAACATTACACCAACCTAACGAAGCTGCGAGACATAAACTTCTCGATGTTATAGGTGATTTGGCTTTAATTGGAACACGTATACGTGGTAAGGTAATAGCTAATAAACCTGGTCATCACGTAAATAACCAATTCGCCAAGAAGCTTTCTCAAATTATCAAATTAGAAAAACGAAATAAAGTTCCGAAGTACGATTTAAGCTTGCCTCCGTTGATGGATATTCATAAGATAATGGATATGTTACCTCATAGGCCTCCTTTTTTGTTAATAGATCGTATAATTGAGCTTTCTGAAGAGCATGTAGTGGGTATGAAAAATGTGACGATGAACGAACCTTTCTTCGTAGGTCATTTTCCAGGAGCTCCTGTAATGCCAGGCGTGCTTCAAGTAGAAGCGATGGCGCAAACAGGTGGTATTTTGGTTTTAAGTACCGTTCCTGATCCAGAAAATTATTTGACTCTGTTTATGAAAATAGATAAAGTGAAATTTAAAAGACAAGTATTACCAGGCGATACGTTAATATTTCACTGTAGTTTAATTACACCAATTAGAAGAGGTATCTGTCATATGCAAGCTTATGCCTACGCAAATGATAAATTGGTAAGTGAGGCAGAATTAATGGCCCAAATAGTTAAAAGAACTTAGAATGAATCAACCTTTAGCCTATATTCATCCAGGCGCTAAAATATCTAAAAATGTCGTAGTTGAACCTTTTACTACCATTCACAACAATGTTACAATTGGAGATGGTACATGGATAGGTTCTAATGTGACCATAATGGAAGGTGCTCGTATCGGAAAAAATTGTAATATTTTTCCAGGTGCTGTAATTTCTGCATCTCCACAAGATTTAAAGTATGATGGAGAAGAAACAACGGTAGTTATTGGTGATAATACCACTATTAGAGAGTGTGCTACAATTCATAAAGGAACATCTGACCGTATGAAAACTGTTATCGGCAAAAATTGCTTGATAATGGCGTACTGTCATGTTGCTCACGATTGTTTGGTGGGTGATAATTGTATTTTCTCTAATAATTCAACATTAGCAGGTCACGTAACTATTGGTGATAATGTAATTCTTGCAGGTTTAGTTGCAGTACACCAATTTGTTTCTGTAGGCCAACATGCTTTTGTTACTGGTGGTTCTTTAGTTAGAAAAGATGTACCACCATATGTAAAAGCAGCAAGAGAACCTTTATCTTATGTAGGTATCAATTCTGTGGGATTAAGAAGAAGAGGTTTTGTGTCTGAGAAAATTAGAGAGATTCAAAATATTTACAGAATTCTTTACCAAAAGAACTATAATAATTCACAAGCTGTGCAAATTATTGAGGCGGAAATGGAAGCAACACCAGAGCGTGACGAAATACTACAATTTATTCGCGATTCGCAACGTGGTATTATGAAAGGTTATTTTAGTAATAACTAAGTACATACCTCATTTTAAAATAAAGTAATCAACATTAATAATAAACGCTAATGGCATCTACATCAGATATACGAAAAGGACTATGTATTCGATACAATAATGATATTTATAAAATAATTGAGTTTTTACATGTTAAGCCAGGTAAAGGACCCGCTTTTGTGCGTACAAAATTAAGGAGTGTTACTAGTGGTAAAGTATTGGATAATACTTTTTCTGCAGGTCATAAAATTGAGGATGTAAGAGTTGAAACACGTTCGTATCAATATTTATATCCTGAAGGTGAAACGTATCATTTTATGAATACGGATGACTATAATCAAATTACATTACAAGAAAGTTCTTTAGATGCACCAGGCTTATTAAAAGAAGGAGAAATTGTTACGATCTTGTTCAATACAGAAGATAGCATGCCATTATCTGTAGATATGCCTGCAAGTGTTGTATTAGAGGTAACCTATACAGAACCAGGCGTTAAAGGTAATACGGCAACCAATGCTACTAAACCAGCAACGGTAGAAACAGGAGCAGAAGTAAATGTGCCATTGTTTATCAACGAAGGAGATAAGATAAAAGTTGATACCTCTACTTGTTCTTATATGGAACGTGTTAAGGAGTAATTATCCCTAAAATTATATACTAATCAAATTTAGCAATTGAAGTTTCCTACGACATTTTCTTTAAAGCAAGTTGCCGATATCATTTCGAGTACGTATGTGGGCAATGATGATTTTCCAGTATTGGGAATGAATGAAATTCACGTTGTGGAGAATGGAGATATTGTATTTGTAGATCACCCTAAATATTATGATAAAGCCTTAAAATCTAAGGCTACAATTATCTTAATCAATAAAAATGTTGACTGCCCAGAAGGTAAGGCTCTGTTAATTTCAGATGATCCGTTCAGGGATTTTAATAAACTGACAGCTTTTTTTCAACCTTTTGTTCCGAATAACCTATCTATTTCAGTTACGGCAAAAATCGGCAAGAATACGGTTATACAACCAAATACTTTTATTGGTAACAAGGTGACTATTGGGGATAATTGCCTAATACATTCTAACGTTTCTATCTATGATAATTGTGTTATCGGAAATAACGTAACTATACATGCCGGAAGTGTTTTAGGGGCAGATGCTTTTTATTACAAAAAACGCCCAGAAGGTTTCGATAAATTAATTTCTGGCGGACGAGTTGTGTTGAAAGACAATGTGGATATTGGTGCTCTTTGTACTATTGATAGGGGAGTTACCGGAGATACCACTATTGGTTACGGCTCAAAACTCGATAATCAAGTTCATGTGGGGCACGATACAGTAATTGGAGAGAAGTGTTTAATAGCATCTCAGACTGGTATCGCAGGTTGTGTTATAATAGAAGATGAAGTAACGATATGGGGTCAAGTAGGTACAAATAGTGGTATAACTATTGGTAAGAATGCCGTTATAATGGGGCAAACCGGAGTTACTAAGTCAGTAGCTGGCGGTAAGAGTTATTTTGGTACACCCATTGAAGAATCCCGCGAAAAATTGAAGCAATTAGCATATATAAAGAAGATTCCAGAAATAATTAAAAAGTTGGATAAGAAATAAGCGTGTTAATGCTTTAAAATTCATTAACAAACCTATATTTTTGTTCTGTTAAAAATAAAAACTACAGTAGTATGAGCGTATTAGTAAATAAGAATTCCAAAATAATCGTACAAGGTTTCACCGGTAGTGAAGGTACTTTTCATGCCGAGCAAATGATTGAGTACGGTACTAATATTGTGGGTGGTGTTACTCCAGGAAAAGGAGGACAAGAGCATTTAGGAAAACCAGTATTTAATACGGTTTCTGAAGCTGTTGAAAAAGTTGGCGCTGATACAACTATTATATTTGTTCCACCAGCATTTGCTGCTGATGCAATAATGGAAGCTGCTGATGCAGGCATTAAAGTTATTATTACAATTACAGAAGGTATACCAGTTGCAGATATGGTAATGGTTGCCAATTACATAAAGAGTAGAGATTGTCGTTTAATCGGACCTAACTGTCCAGGTGTTATAACTCCAGGTGAAGCTAAAGTTGGTATTATGCCAGGTTTTGTTTTTAAGAAAGGTAATGTAGGTATTGTATCTAAATCAGGTACATTAACTTATGAGGCGGCTGATCAAGTTGTTCGTCAAGGTTTAGGTATTACAACTGCTATCGGTATCGGTGGTGATCCAATTATTGGAACTACAACAAAAGAAGCTGTAGAGCTTTTAATCAATGATCCAGAGACCAAATGTGTTGTTATGATTGGTGAAATTGGAGGTCAATTAGAAGCTGATGCCGCTCAATGGTACAAAGCTAGTGGAAGTAAAAAACCAGTCGTTGGCTTTATCGCAGGTGAAACTGCACCAGCAGGTAGAACAATGGGTCATGCCGGTGCAATTGTTGGTGGTAGCGATGATACAGCGCAAGCTAAAAAACGTATCATGAGAGAATGTGGAATTCACGTAGTTGATTCTCCAGCAGAAATTGGTTTGAAAGTAAAAGAAGTAATGGGTTAAAAACTCATATTATTCATATAAAATCCCGTTTGTAGCGGGATTTTTTTTAGCCTATAATTCAAACAAAAGGTATATTTGGTAAACGACCTTAAGTAAATGATTGACTTATGAAATTATTAGAAGATAAAAACGTAATTATTACAGGAGCAAGTAGGGGAATAGGAATGGGAATCGCACAAGTATTTGCTGACCATGGTGCCAATGTTGCTTTTACATATAGCTCGAGCGAAGCTCCTGCTCTTGAATTAGAAAAAGAATTGAAGGCTAAAGGTGTAAATGCCAAGGCTTATAAAAGTAATGCGGCTAACTTTCAAGAAGCTGAAGAATTGGTTGCTAAAGTTTTAGAGGATTTTGGTGGAAGAATTGATGTGTTAATTAATAATGCAGGTATAACGAAAGACAATCTTCTTATGCGTATGTCTGAAGCGGATTTTGATGCGGTTATCGACATCAACCTAAAATCGGTATTCAATATGACCAAAGCGGTTCAACGAACTTTACTAAAACAACGTAGCGGCTCTATTATTAATATGAGTAGTGTGGTTGGTGTTAAGGGGAATGCAGGTCAAACAAATTATGCTGCTTCAAAAGCGGGTATGATTGGGTTTACAAAGTCTGTAGCACTTGAATTAGGTTCTAGAAATATTAGATGTAATGCAATTGCACCAGGTTTTATAGAAACAGAAATGACTGATAAGCTTGATGCAAAAACTGTTCAAGGCTGGCGAGATGGTATTCCTTTAAAAAGAGGCGGTTCTCCAGAAGATATTGCCAATGCATGTCTTTATTTTGCATCAGACCTTTCTAGTTATGTAACC
>CAXBIJ010000014.1:0-21355 GCA_963975675.1 uncultured Maribacter sp.
CTTTAGTTACATTATTGATAGTGCCTGTGCTATTTAGTGCTTGGAAGGAATCAAAATTAAATAAAACGAAATTGTTATAATGAGAAGCTTAGGCAAGTACATAAAATATGGTATCTACTTAGTAATGTTGCTCATTGGTTTATTATTGGGGTATCTAATATTTGGAGGCTCGAATAGCGCAATTGAGCCAATAGATTACGCTCTGCATTCGCAGCAATCGTCCTTTACATGTTCAATGCATCCAAATGTTCTTCAAGAAGAAAAAGGAGCTTGTCCAATATGTGGAATGGATTTGGTTAAGGTCAGCGTGACTAATACTAAAGTTACAGGAAATCAGTTTGAAATGAGTGAGCGGGCTTTAGCTTTGGCAAATGTTCAAACCAGTATCATAGGGGTTAATTCTGAAGAAAATCAGATAATGTTATCTGGTGAAATAACCTCAAATGACAAAACGAATGCAACCCAAACTACATTGTTTGATGGACGTTTAGATAAGTTGGAGGTAAATTTTATTGGGGAGTATGTTAGGAAAGGCCAACGAATAGGAACTATTTATAGTCCTGAATTGTATCTGGCACAAGATAAATTGCTAACCTCTGCGTCTTATAAAGATACGCACGAGAAATTGTATGCAGCTGCGAGAAATACCTTAGGTCTATGGAAACTAACGGATCAGCAAATTGATGATTTGTTAAAATCTGGAAAACCAATGGTAAATTTCCCACTTGTTGCTGATGTTTCAGGAACTGTGGTTGAGATTTTGGCATCAGAAGGTAATTATTTCAAACAAGGAGACCCACTCTTTAAAGTTGCTAATTTATATTCGGTTTGGGCGGTTTTTCAAGCGTACGAAAAGCAATTACCTTTTTTGAAGAATGGACAAGAAATTGTTATTAATTCGAAAGCAATAAAAGGAGAACCGGTAACTGCAAAAATATCTTTTATAGAGCCTGTTTTAGATAGAGGCAAGCGAATTGTTTCTGTTAGAGTCGATATTGAAAATAAGAATGGAAAATGGAAGCCAGGTATGTTTGTTGAGGGTGTTGTAAATATCGAGAATAAGGAAGCAGTGTTAATCATGGTGCCTAAAAGTGCGGTATTATGGACGGGTGAGCGTTCGGTTGTATATAAAAAACTAGATGCCTTAAAGCCCGTTTTCGAAATGCTACAAGTTCAATTAGGAGAGTCTGTTGGTGATAATTATATTGTTTTAGATGGCTTGGAAATAGGAGATGAAGTGGTTACTAATGGGGCTTTTACAATTGATGCAGCAGCACAATTAAAAGGTAAAAGATCTATGATGTTCGCAAAAGACTTAGGTTTAGATAAGCCAATTTCGATCCAAAAGAATATAAATTCACAATCACCTGAACTAAACGCAAAATTAAAAGGAATTCTGAACATCTATTTTAATTTGAAAAATGAGTTTGTTGCTTCAAACTTGAAAAATGCAAATGAACATGTTTTGCAATTGAACAAGGAAATTGAATTGATAAAATTAGACGTTGAGGATGATGATTTAAAGCTGAATTTAAAAGAAGCTCTGGAATCTTTAGCCGATATAAAAAAGAGTGGAAGTGTTGAAGGTAGTAGATTATTGTTTAAAAAATTATCACAAAATTTTATCTTTTTAGCATCGCGAGTAAATGGTTACGAAAAACCTATTTATGTGCAACACTGTCCAATGGCAGACCATAATAAAGGGGCAGATTGGCTCAGTTTAGAAAAAGCCATTAAAAACCCATATTTTGGTAATAAAATGTTGACCTGTGGTTCTGTTGTTAGAATTATAGAATAAGCTAAAGACAGTCTAAAACTCTTTCGAGCGCCATTCCTCTCGAACCCTTTATGAGTATCGAAGAGTTCGATGGCAATTTGTTCTCTTTAAGAAAAGACTTAAGGTCATTAAAACTTCTTAGTTTAATAAAGTCACTTTTGGTTTTATAAAAATTTTCACCAACAAAAATTACTTTATCAAAATTCATTTTTTTGGTCAATTTAACTACTTCCTGATGCTCCTCCATCGCTGATTCTCCCAATTCGAACATATCCCCTAAAATTAAAACTTTAACGGTCTTTGCTAGAGAATTAAAGTTCTCTATTGCAGCCTTCATACTAGAGGGGTTGGTGTTATACGCATCTAAAATAATATAATGTCCGTTCGTTTTGATGATTTGTGACCTATTGTTCTCGGGTGTATATTTTTCTAATGCAATTTTAATATCTGTTAGTTCAACATTGAAAAATTTTCCTATAATAATTGCTGCACAGCAATTGTGAAAATTATATGCACCAATGAGATTAGATTTTATGTTGGTGTTTTCAACTTTTATTATAACAAAGGGCTGGGCTTCTTCAAGTTCAATTCTATAGTACTTTGGGTTGACCGAGCTAAACCCATATTTTTTGGTGTATTTTTTCAGTTTTTCTAATTGAATAGAATCATCTGCATTTAAAAATATCGCCTTTTTGTTATTTATGAGATATTCGTATAATTCGCTCTTTCCTTTAATTACACCCTCAATACCACCAAAACCTTCTAAATGGGCTTTGCCGAAGTTCGTGATATATCCGAAATCGGGCTCTGCAATTTTACATAGAAATTCTATTTCTTTTAAATGGTTTGCGCCCATTTCAATGATGGCGATTTCGGTATCGGGTAGTATGGACAAAAGGGTTAAAGGAACTCCAATATGATTGTTTAGATTTCCAACCGTTGCAATGGTTTTGTATTTTTCTGCAAGTACAGCGTGTATCAACTCCTTTGTGGTTGTCTTTCCATTGCTCCCGGTAAGGCTTATCACTTTTGCATCACAATAATTTCTATGGAAATTTGCTAGTTTTTGCAGCATGATTAAGGTGTCATCAACAAGAATGGTTTTGTCGTTAATGTAGTATTCCTTTTGATCGATAATAACATAGCTAGCCCCATTATTGATAGCTTGCTGAGCATAAGTATTTCCATTAAAATTATCACCTTTTAATGCAAAGAAAATATCGTTCTTCTTAATTTTTCTAGTATCAGTACTAACTGATGGAAATTCTAAAAAAATTGAATGTAAGTCTTTAATGTTCATGAAATCGAAGATAAAAAAAAGCCCTTTAAGAAAAGGGCTTTTTTAAATTCGTATGTAGAAAAATTATTTAGCTTTTTTTCCTCTAACAGTTTTGTTTTTGGTTTTAGATTTTGAACCAACTCTAGACATTGCACATCTAAAGCCGATGTAGTCTGTGGCCATATACTGTGGAAGGTATCTTCTTTGAGCTGGATCTAACCAGTAAGCTCTATCTCTCCAAGAACCACCTTTGTAAACTCTTACTTCGTCATTAATTAAGGTTGTCCTATTGTTTGAGACATCGTATCCTTTAATGAGGTTTCCTAAAGAATCTCTTTCAACTGAATGTTTAGGAGAATTGTACATCTTCTTACTTGGATCCTGTTCTTTTTCATCACTGAATCTGTCATAGAATCTAGAAGAACCTGCATCACCATCTCTATATCCTCTATTGTCACTAGAAGAGAAGTTTGTTCTTAAATAAGTTTCTTCTTCATCAACTGCAACCATTTTTATTTCTCCGGGTAAATTTACTGCAACAACTTTTCCATTAGGTAAGGTATCGAAAACTATAGAATCTCTTAGAATCTTAACTTTCCCATCATCGCCAATGGCACTTTTCATATAAATATTTCCTCTGTAGTAGTTGAAATCACTTACTTCATCATCAACTATCGGGCGATAAACATCAGCTGTCCATTCTGCAACGTTACCAGCCATGTCGTATAGACCTAGGTCATTTGGTTTGTATGACATAACTTCAGCTGTAATATCAGCACCGTCATCAGACCAACCCGCAATTCCGCCGTAATCACCTTTCGCTTGTTTAAAGTTGGCTAATTGATCACCTCTACCTACACGTTGTCCATTTCTGGTGTAATCACCTTCCCATGGGTATTTTTTTCTTCCGCGGTAGTTGTTGTACTCTCTTTGGCCAACTTGGGCCTGAGCAGCATATTCCCATTCTGTTTCAGTAGGAAGTCTATATTCTGGCATTATGATACCACTACTTCTTTTTGCAAAAGTAGATGTACTATCTTTCTTCATTTTTCCTTGAAGAGAATCAATCTGTCCGTTATAAACAGATTCTGGTCTGTTTAAGTAAGCTTCTGTACTAAAAGTTCCTTGTACTTCTCCAGTTGCTGCTTGGTATTTTGCATCTTCAGATAAATAACCTTCTCTTTCTAACATTACCTCATTTACACGGTCGGTTCTCCATTTGGCAAATTGATTAGCTTGAATCCAGTTTACACCAACTACAGGATATTCTGCATATGCTGGGTGTCTTAAATAGTTATTTGTCATTGTTTCGTTGAAACCTAATCTATTTCTCCATACTAAAGTATCAGGCAATGCACCTACATAAATATTTGTGTACTTCGGATTTTCTGGAGGATAAACACTTTTAAGATAATCTAAGTACTCTAAATACATTACGTTGGTAACCTCAGTCTCGTCCATGTAAAAAGATTGAACATGTTGAGAAGTTGGTGTGTTGTTCCAATCATGCATAACATCATCTTGTACCTTTCCTTTGGTAAACGTACCGCCTTCAACAAATACCAATCCTGGAGCAGTTTCTTGCTCCTTAAAGTCAGTATTGTATTGAAAACCACCTTCTTTGGCATTTATTTTCCAACCTGTAGCTCTAGAAGTGTTTTTTGAAGATGAAGATTTAGAACAGCTATTTACTGTAAAACCTCCTACTATAACAGTGCATGAGAGTACAACTTTTATTAAATGTTTTTTCATAATTAGGACTTGAGTTCAATTTTCATATACTATAGTTGTTTGGTCGCCATATTATATGATACTATGTTTTCTTTTAATTTGTTTGTCGCTTTCGCTCAATAGAACGGTGTTTTTGTGAGATTATTTTACAATTCAAAATAATTTTAATCATCACAAATCGAACCAGCAATAAATTTAGGTTCACTTAAATAGGTTAACGGTTAAAACAGTTAAATAGTATGGTTTTAAAGATTTCTTTTAAGGTGTAAATTTTAGATTCGGTTTTTTAAAGGATAAAAAGTTTGTGAAGGGAGTGTAACTTATAGATTGATTAATGTTTTTTATAAAAAAACTTATTATTTGTGCAAGATAACGGGAAAAAGGACGTTTACATGTAAAATATTAAAGTTGAAATAAAGGTAAACACTATATTTCAGCTTTATAATTTAAAGAACTGTTCTATAATGAGAAAAATTTCAATAATTTTCTTTGTACTTGTATTTGGGAAGGTTGTCGCACAAGATGATCAACGAGTAATTACAACCGCTGTGCCTTTTTTAACAATTGCGGCTGATGCTAGGTCAGCTGGTATGGGTGATATGGGTGTGGCAACATCTACAGATGCTTTTTCCCAGCAATGGAACCCTGCTAAATTTGCTTTTGCAGAGCGTAAAATGGGTATTGGTATTAGTTATACACCTTATTTAGAAAGTATTATTACAGATATATCGTTGTTAAATGCTAGTTTCTATAATAAACTAGACGAACAGAGTGCTTTTGCATTGAGTCTTAGATATTTTACTTTAGGCGAAATAGAATTAAGACAATTTGCAAATGATCCTGGTACCATAGCTAAGCCGAATGAGTTGGCTTTAGATGGATCATATTCACTTAAATTAAGCCCTACTTTTTCGATGGCAGTAGGTGGAAGATATATAAGGTCAAATTTAAAATTGCCTCAAAATGGATCTGAAGATTCAAAAGCTGCGAGTTCTTTCGCTGTTGATGTTGCAGGGTATTATAGGTCTGATGAGATAGCGTACAATAATTTTGATGGTCGATGGAGAGCAGGTTTTAATCTTTCTAATATTGGAGGTAAAATTCAATATGATGCTGGAGGGCAAGAAAATTTCTTACCTAGTAACTTGAGTTTTGGTGGTGGATTCGATTTTATCTTAGATCAAGACAATGTTCTGGGATTAACAACAGAATTTAACAAACTTCTTGTGCCAACGCCCCAAGATTTTGATAACGATGGTGATGTTGATTCGGCAGATAATGATATTTATCAAAATGCAAGCGGTTTCAGTGGTATTTTCAACTCTTTTACAGATGCACCAGGTGGTTTTGGTGAAGAGTTAAAAGAATTTACTTGGGCATTAGGTGCAGAGTATACTTATCAAGATGCATTCATGTTTAGAACTGGTTATTTTAATGAAAGCGCCGATAAAGGTTCTAGAAAATTCTTTACGCTAGGCGCTGGTTTTAAATTTAAGGCAGCTCAAATAGATTTGTCTTATTTATTTTCAACGTCTCAAGTTAGAAATCCATTAGAGAATACGTTGAGATTTTCTCTTACCTTTAATTTAGGTGAAGAATTTTACAATGATTAATGTATGAAAGATTGTAATTATAAAAAACCTGCATCCTTGCAGGTTTTTTTATGCTTTAGTGTTACAGTTTTTAATTTTTAAATTGAACTCCATAATTAATTTGTAGATTAACATTTAAAAGATGCATATGGCTATTCGAAAGAGTATAAGCTTTGATATTATTATACATAATAACCAAGAAGAATTACAGGAAGAAGATAGGATGTTAATGAATGCAGCGGTGAGTGCTAGAAAAAGGGCATATGCTCCCTATTCTGATTTTTATGTAGGCGCTTCTGTTTTGTTAGATAACGGAGAGATAGTTGAGGGAAATAATCAGGAAAATGCATCATATCCATCTGGACTCTGCGCAGAAAGGGTTGCTGTTTTTTATGCTGGATCAAAATATCCGGGAGTGAAAATAAAGGCAATTGCAATTTCTGCAGCATCATTAAATCACGAGGTTAATGAGCCAGCTGCGCCCTGCGGTAATTGTAGGCAGTCAATTTCAGAATATGAATTTAGGCAAAAAGACCCGATAAGAATTTTGTTAATGGGTGAGACGGGTAGCGTCATAGAATGTGATTCTTTAGCAGACTTGCTTCCCTTAGGCTTTAATAGTAGTTATTTGATTTGATTTTTATTCAGTGATAGGTTGAGATAAAACACGTTATAGGGTTAATTTGTTAATCATATAATTTCTTGATTGAATTACTTCTATTATTTTTATCGATTCATTTATATGTGTATTTTTGTTCTTCTGCGATACTTAGGTGAATCAAACCTTTGAGATCTATATAGAATTAAAACCTTTAGTTAAAATTGATGAAAAAAATCACCAAGGAAACGTATTTGAAATGGTATGCCGATATGCTGTTTTGGAGAAAATTTGAGGACAAATTAGCCGCTGTATATATTCAGCAAAAGGTAAGAGGATTTCTTCATTTGTATAATGGTCAAGAAGCAGTTCTTGCAGGAGCCTTACATGCAATGGATCTTACTAAAGACCGTATGATAACTGCCTATAGAAATCACGTTCAGCCAATAGGTATGGGCGTAGATCCTAAAAAAGTAATGGCTGAGCTTTATGGTAAAGTGACAGGTACTTCTAAAGGTATGGGAGGATCAATGCATATATTTTCTAAAGAACATCGCTTTCATGGTGGTCACGGTATTGTTGGTGGTCAAATTCCGTTAGGTGCTGGTATGGCTTTTGGGGATAAGTATCATGGTAGAGAAGCTGTAACTTTATGTTATATGGGTGACGGTGCTGTTAGACAAGGTGCTTTACATGAAACATTTAATTTAGCCATGTTATGGCAACTACCTGTGGTTTTTATTTGTGAAAATAATGGTTATGCGATGGGAACTTCTGTTGCACGAACTTCTTTTTCAACTGAAATTTGGAAATTAGGATTAGGTTACGAAATGCCTTGTGGACCAGTTGATGGGATGAACCCTGTGACTGTTGCACAAGAAATGAGCAAGGCAATTGACCGAGCTAGAAGTGGCGGCGGACCAACATTTCTAGAAATGAAAACGTATAGATATAGAGGTCATTCCATGTCTGATGCACAGCATTATAGAACAAAAGATGAGGTTGAAGAGTACAAGAAGATAGATCCAATAACGCAAGTTTTGGATATTATAAAGGAAAACAAATACGCAACTGACGCTGAAATCAAAGATATTGACAAAAAGGTCAAAGAAATGGTTAAGGAGTGTGAGAAGTTTGCAGAAGAATCAGATTATCCACCAGTAAATCAATTATATGATATGGTTTACGAACAAGAGGATTTTCCATTTGTTCAACATAAATTTTAAGTAGATGGCTATAGTAGTAAATATGCCCCGTTTAAGTGATACCATGGAAGAAGGTACGGTAGCTAAATGGTTAAAAAGCGTTGGAGATAAAATTGAAGAAGGTGATATGTTGGCTGAAATCGAAACTGATAAGGCGACGATGGAATTCGAATCATTTAATGAAGGTACCTTGTTATATATTGGTGTACAAGAGGGTGATGCTGCTCCGGTAGATACACTATTGGCTATAATCGGTAATGAGGGTGAAGATATTTCTAGTTTGATTGGTGGTGGTACAACAGCTTCTGAAGATAAACCTTCAAAAGTTGAGGATATTGCTGATGAGTCTTCAGAAGAAGTTGAAAACGTAACTGAAATTCCTGAGGGGGTTGAAATTATTAAAATGCCACGATTAAGTGATACCATGGAAGAAGGCACGGTGGCAAGCTGGTTAAAGAAGGTAGGTGATGATGTTGAAGAAGGAGATATTTTAGCTGAGATTGAGACAGATAAGGCTACCATGGAATTTGAGTCCTTTTACTCTGGTAAGTTACTATATATTGGTATGCAAGAGGGAGAATCTTCTCCTGTAGATGCAGTTTTGGCAGTTATTGGTCCTGATGGAACTGATGTTGATGCTGTGTTGAGTAGTAAATCTGGAGGTAGTAAAAAGTCATCTACCACAGAAAATAAAAAAGTTGAAAAAAAATCTGAAAATTCATCTGATAAGAAAGAGGTTTCAAAAACAGTATCTGATGGTGAGAGAATTTTTGTTTCTCCTTTGGCGAGGAAAATAGCAGAAGATAAAGGTATTGATTTAGCAAAAGTTTCTGGTTCAGGCGATAATGGCAGAATCATTAAAAAAGATATTGAAAATTATACACCAAGTAAGGCTGTAGTGCCAGTTGCTAGTACTGTGGTTAAACCTGAAAGTGATGTAGCATCTCAACTAGTATCAATGGCCTTGCCCTCTGGCGAAGAAGGTACTGAAGAAGTTAAGAATTCTAATATGCGTAAGGCAATAGCTAAAGCGTTAGGTAATTCTAAATTCAATGCACCACATTTTTATCTTACCATTGAGGTAGATATGGACAATGCGAAAGAATCTCGTGCTCAAATAAATAGCTTACCTGATACCAAAGTGTCTTTTAATGATATGGTGTTAAAAGCATGTGCCATGGCACTAAGAAAGCACCCGCAAGTAAATACTTCATGGAATGGCGATACAACTAAGTATCATCAGCATATTCACATGGGTGTAGCTGTAGCAGTAGATGAAGGTTTAGTAGTTCCAGTTGTAAAACACTGCGATTTATTGGGCTTAACGCAGATTGGTAGTGCAGTAAAAGATTTAGCCGGTAAAGCTCGTAATAAAAAGATTACGCCTTCAGAAATGGAAGGTAGCACATTTACCGTATCTAACCTTGGTATGTTCGGTATACTAGAATTTACAAGTATTATAAATCAGCCAAATTCAGCAATACTTTCCGTAGGTGCTATAGTTGAAAAACCGGTGGTTAAGAATGGTGAAATAGTAGTAGGTAATACAATGAAATTGACATTGGCTTGTGATCATAGAACTGTTGATGGTGCTGTGGGAGCTCAATTTTTACAGACATTGCGTTATTTTGTAGAAAACCCAGTGACTATGTTAGCTTAGAAATTTGATTTTAAATAGAATTGCTAAAGCATCCTTTCAACAGGATGCTTTTTTTTATCTTTAGATTTTAAAAATATTCATCTTTATGAAACATATTATATTAGTTTTTTTTGGTTTTTTCTTGGTAAGTTGTGGTGGAGCAAAAATGGATCAGTCAACCGTTTTGAATCCTTCTAATAAATCTAATGATACTCGTAAAGATGCTTTACCAAATACATCGAATGAAGAAGAGGTTAAATTAACATCCAAATCCAAAGTGCATAGCACTCCGAAAAATATAAAAAATATAATGTTGTACCTGACTTCTGATGAATTACAAGGTAGAGATACAGGAAGTGAGGGTATTTCTATGGCTGCTGATTTTATAGAGAATGTATTTGAAAAGAATAATATTCAGCCCTATTTTGCTTCTTATAGAGATACCTTAACCAACTATACTGACGGCACCGCCTTTAATGTAGTAGGGTATTTGCCAGGAACAGATGCTAAGTTAAAAAACGAGTTTGTAGTAATAGGTGCACATTATGATCATATAGGCCTTTTGAGCGGACAAGCTGCTGATAGTATTGCGAACGGAGCCAATGACAATGCTTCTGGTACAACTACAGTTTTGGAATTTGCTAAATATTTTGGTGGACTTAAAGGGAATAAACGAAGTATTATTTTTGCTCTTTTCTCAGCTGAAGAAAAAGGATTGCTTGGTTCTAAGCATTTGGCCGTTAAATTAAAAGATAAGAAAATAGATTTGTATGCTATGCTTAATTTTGAAATGGTAGGCGTTCCAATGGTTGATAAGGACCATAGTTTATATTTAACCGGGTATGAGTTATCTAATTTGGCTGAAGTTAGCAATAAGTATGCGCACAAAAATCTTGTAGGTTTTTTACCGAAAGCAAAGGAATTTAATTTATTTAGACGTTCAGACAATGCTCCCTTTCATGATATATTTAATGTTCCTTCGCAAACGTATAGTACATTCGACTTTACTAATTTTGGAGAATATCATAAAGTTGGAGATGAAGCATCTTTAATGGATTATTTA
Organism: uncultured Maribacter sp.; assembly: GCA_963975675.1. Taxonomy (GTDB): domain Bacteria; phylum Bacteroidota; class Bacteroidia; order Flavobacteriales; family Flavobacteriaceae; genus Maribacter. Next base: position 10,885 of record CAXBIJ010000014.1, read on the forward strand.
CACATGGCAAAAATAATTAATGAAACTATACCTATGATAACAGGCATTGTGAATTCACCAATTAAAGAATTAAAGTATAATTAATGGAATACATTATTGTTACTGGCACCAGTAGGGGAATTGGCTTTGAACTAAGCAAGTTATTGGCAGATGCAGGTTATAAGGTCTTGGCATTATCTAGAAATGAAAAACCTATTAAAAAACTTAAGCACAAGAATATTCAAACATTTTCATTCGATATATCTACAGTTTCTGATCGTGAAAAGCTAGCAAGCTATTTAAAGGATAATGGTAAAGTTAAGGCGTTAATAAACAATGCAGGGAGGTTATTGAACAAGCCATTTTTAGAAACTACTGAAGAAGAGTTTAAATCTGTTTATGAGGTAAATGTATTTGGTGTTGCTGCCATAACCAAATTGGTTATTCCGTTTATGACGAAAACAGGTCACGTATTAACAATTAGCTCTATGGGTGGTATTCAGGGTAGTGCAAAATTTCCAGGCTTATCTGCATACAGTTCAAGTAAAGGAGCAGTGCTTACGCTTACAGAATTGCTGGCGGAAGAATTTAAAGAGATCGGACCATCTTTTAATGCCTTGGCCTTAGGAGCGGTACAGACTGAAATGCTTGAAGAAGCTTTTCCAGGATATAAAGCGCCAGTGTCGGCAATTGAAATGGCTGAATACGTGATGAATTTCGCGTTGAACGGTCAAAAATTATATAACGGTAAAATTTTACAAGTTAGTAGTAGTACTCCTTAGAATGCAACAAACTTTAGCGAAATATCTTCCTGAAACTGCAGTCAAACCTTGTTTTGAACTTATTAAAGGTAGTCATGTTCATTTGAAAATCGTTAATGAACGAGTTACAAGGCATGGCGATTATAAAAGAAGAAAAGATGGTAATCATCAAATTACGGTTAACGCTTCTCTTAATAAATATAGATTTTTAATAACGCTAATTCATGAAATTGCACATTTGGTAGCATTCGAAAAATATGGGCGAAATATTAAACCACATGGATTGGAGTGGAAAAGAACATTCCAATATTTAATGCTTCCTTTTATTCGGCCAGAAGTGTTTCCTTCTCAACTACTTCCTTTACTGGCAAGACATTTCAAAAATCCTAAGGCAAGTAGTAGTACAGACGCTCACTTATCGATTGCTTTAAAACAATATGATGAACAACAATCGGAAAAATCATACGTTTACGAATTACCGATAGGAAGCGTTTTTCGTATTTATAATGGTAAATTTTTTAAAAAAGGGAACAAGAGAATCAAACGCTATGAGTGTGTAGAAATTTCTACCGGTAGGATGTTTCTTTTTCAACCTAACGCCGAAGTAGAATTAATAAAAAGCTGACATGAATAAAAATTATTACGCCGTTTTAATGGCTGGTGGAGTAGGGTCTAGATTTTGGCCCATAAGTACTAGTGAAAATCCGAAACAATTTCATGATATGTTAGGTACGGGTACTACACTCATACAGAAAACATTTCAAAGATTGAATAAGTTCGTGCCTGCTGAGAATATTTTGATTCTTACCAACGAACGATATAATGATTTGGTTTTAGAACAATTGCCAATGGTAAAACAAGAACAAGTCGTTCTTGAGCCTGCAATGAGAAACACGGCGCCTTGTATACTTTATGCGGCAATGAAAATTCAGAAAATGAATGAAGATGCCGTCATGATTGTAGCTCCAAGTGATCATTGGATTGAAGACGAAGAAGCTTTCGCAAAAGATGTAATTGCTTGTTTTAATAAATGTGAAAAGGAAGATGTATTATGTACTTTAGGTATAAAGCCATCTTTTCCTAATACTGGTTTTGGTTATATAGAGTATAATAAAGCAGACACTACACAAATTAAAAAAGTAAATCAGTTTAGAGAAAAGCCTGATTATGAAACCGCAAAAGATTTCCTTGCCCAAGGTAATTTTCTTTGGAATGCAGGTATTTTCATGTGGAGCGCAAAAACAATAGTAAATGCTTTTAAAAGTTATCAGCCTAAGCAATATAAATTATTTAGAGATGGTCTAGTCTGTTTTAATACCGATGATGAGAAGAAATTTATATCAGAGAACTATCCTAAAGCTGAAAATATTTCTATCGATTATGCTATTTTAGAAAATTCAAGTTCAATCTTTGTGTTAGAGGCAACATTTGATTGGAACGATTTAGGCACTTGGGGTTCATTATATGATAAGCTCGATAAGGATGAAAATAATAATGCAATTGTAAATGCAAAAGTCTTAACCCAAGATGCTAGTGGAAATATGATTAGGTCGAAGGCTGGTAAAGTAGTTGTAGTCGATGGTTTAAATGATTATATCATAGTGGATAAAGATGAGGTTTTACTAATTTATCCAAAGGCAAAAGAGCAAGATATTAAACAAGTTCTGAATAAGGTGAAAGATGTTTTTGGTGATGAATTCGCATAAATAGGTATGGATAATAATTTGAATCAAGATAATATCGCTCCAAATAGTAATGAGGGGAATGGTGGTGATGAGGTTAAAAAAGACCTTCAGGGACTTGTTGGTAGCATTAAGAAATTTCTTTCTGAGTTGTTAGATATTCGTGCGAATACAGATCAACAAGCAACAAAAGAAGCGATTATTGCCGATATTCCTTTTAAAGGGCATACTTCTTGGATTTTGATTTGTTCCATTTTTATTGCATCAATTGGGTTAAATGCAAATTCTACTGCAGTAGTTATCGGTGCGATGTTAATTTCTCCACTTATGGGGCCTATTTTAGGAATAGGAATGTCCGTAGCAATCAATGACATAGATACCCTAAAAAGGTCTTTAAAGAATTTTGCTGTTATGGTAATTCTTAGTGTAATTACGGCCTATCTTTTTTTTAATTTTTTTCCTTTACGTGACGAATCTTCTGAGCTTTTAGCCAGAACTGAGCCAGATATTAGAGATGTTTTAATTGCATTTTTTGGTGGATTGGCATTGGTTATTGCTCGAGCTAAAAAAGGAACTATCGCGAGTGTTATTTTTGGTGTTGCGATAGCAACGGCCTTAATGCCGCCATTATGCACGGTAGGCTTCGGTTTGGCAATAGGTAACTGGTCTTATGCTACTGGTGCTTTATATCTATTTACGATTAATACAATATTTATTGCTCTAGCGACATTTCTTGTTATTAAGTTATTGCGCTTTCCAATGGTTCGTTACGTCAATTCTCAAAGAAGAAGACTAATCGGACGGTTAGCTTCATTGTTAGCTATTTTGGTGATGATTCCTGCGGGATTTACTTTTTATAATGTTTTTCAACAATCATTATTTAAAAGAGATGCCAATAGATTTATAGTTGAGAAAATAGAGCCATACCAATTTTCGGGAGAAGGCAAGTTTTTAAAAGATTTTAGCGACATTGAATTTAATGATGGTGATAATTCCAAAGTTGAATTAGTATTTATGGGTAATGAGACAATACCTGATAATGTTATTGCAACATGGAGAAATCAAATGTTAGAGTATAAGCAATTAAAAAATTGCGAACTAAGTATTGTTCAGGGCTCAAGGAATGAAAAGGCGAATGAGTTGAAATACGTAAATGAATTATACGAGTCCCAAAAGAGTATTTTATCTAGTAAAGATGAAAAAATTCAACTCTTAGAAAGTGAGTTGATTAGACTAAATCAGCTTTCTTCAAATCAAATTCCATTTACGGAAATTAGCCTTGAAGCTAAAACAAATTACGAAAATTTAGAACGACTAGGATATGCATATTTAATATCTACCGATTTTACAAAAACTGATAGTATACCATTATTTGAAGTTACCTGGAAAAAGGATGTTAATAGAGCAGAGACTGTAAAAGATATGAATAAGTTACAGGCTTGGTTGCGATTGAGGCTTAATAATAACAGTATTCAGCTAAAAGAAATGCCTAAAGATTAATTTTGTTCTTGAATATACATCTGTCTAACTTTCTTAAACAGATCAGATGAGTATACAAAATCTGTTACAGCTTGATTATCGGTTTTGAAAATTTCATTTTTTGTTCCTTCCCATTCTAGGAGTCCATCTTTTAGAAAAATAATTTTTTCACCAATTTGCATAACAGAGTTCATATCATGCGTATTGATGACGGTTGTAATGTTATATTCTTCGGTAATTTCTTTAATGAGATCATCTATTAGAATCGCGGTTTTTGGGTCGAGACCAGAATTTGGTTCATCACAAAACAGATATTTAGGATTCATTACAATAGCACGAGCAATAGCGACTCTTTTTTGCATACCACCAGAAATCTCAGATGGAAATTTATGATGTGCATCAATAAGGTTTACTCTTTTAAGCACTGCATCTACGCGATCTTTCATTTCTGATTTAGATTGCTTTGTAAACATTTCTAAAGGGAACATTACATTGCCTTCTACTGTCATGCTATCAAAGAGGGCACTACCTTGAAAAACCATACCCATTTCTTGCCTCAAATCTCGTTTTTCATTATCAGAAAGTTCAGCGTATTTCTTTCCGTCGTACACAATGTTTCCCTGTTCGGGAGAAAATAAGCCCAAGAGACATTTAAGAAATACTGTTTTACCTGATCCACTTTGGCCAATGATCAAATTGGTTTTTCCTTTTTCAAATTTGGCAGATACACCTTTAAGTATATGAGCATCACCAAATGATTTATGTATGTCTTGAACGTCTATCATTATCCTAGTAAGAGTTGGGTTAAAATATAATTCAATATGATGATCACAACACTGGTCCACACGAACGAGGTTGTACTAGCTTTTCCAACTTCTAAGGCACCGCCTTTCATATAAAAGCCATGAAAAGAAGGTATTGTAGCAATAACAAAAGCAAATATTAATGTCTTAACAAAAGCATAAGCGATATGAAAAGGAACGAAATCTGTTTGTAGCCCAGTAATAAAATCTGTGCTTGTTAAGAATCCGCCAAACACACCAGCCATCCATCCACCAAAGATTCCAACATACATAGAAATTGCAATTGCAAAAGGATAAAAAAGCATTGCTATTATTTTAGGGAAGACTAAGTAATTTAATGAATTGACACCCATTACCTCCAACGCATCTATTTGCTCGGTTACCCGCATAGTGCCAATGCTAGATGTAATATAAGAACCTACCTTCCCTGCCATAATAATAGATACAAAGGTTGGTGCAAACTCCAATATAACAGATTGCCTAGTGGCAAAACCAATAAGATTTCGTGGTATTAAAGGATTCGTTAAGTTAAGTGCAGTTTGTATAGCCACAACAGCACCAATAAAAAATGAAATAAAAATGATAATGCCCAGAGAGCTGAAAATCAATTCGTCTATTTCTTTATAAATTAGGGATTTCATTATTCTCCATTTGGTAGGTTTTTTGAAAACCTCTCGGATCATAATTGCATAGCTTCCTACAGATGCTAAATAGTTCATTGATTAAAAATAGAATTCTTACCGTAAAAATAACAATAAAGGACTTGATTTAACCTCCGTTTAATCTTTAAAGGTGTAAATTATTTACTTTTACACTTCAAACGGGTAAGTATGAAAATGAGATTTTATTCTATTGTTACATTGTTTATCGTGATACTTCTATTTAATGCAAATTTATCAGCACAAAATAGAGATAAAGACAATGATAGTGATAAGCTTATAAAGGTTAAGCCAAAATTAGTAGTAGGTATTGTGGTAGATCAAATGCGTTACGATTATTTAACGCGCTTTTATAATCATTTTGGTAATGATGGATTTAAAAGATTAGTAGAAGAAGGTTTCAATTGCAAGAACAATCATTTTAATTATTCGCCTACAAGTACTGGCCCGGGCCATACGTCTGTATATTCCGGCGCAACCCCTTCTATTCATGGTATAATAGGTAACAATTGGTATGATAAAGAGTTGGATGCAGATGTGTATTGTGCGTCTGATGATTCTTATACTTCTGTGGGTACAACTTCTAACGCAGGGCAAATGTCTCCCCACAGAATGACTGTTACCACAATTACAGATGAGTTAAGGTTGAATAATCAAATGCTAGGTAAAACAATAGCCATAGCCCTGAAAGATAGAGGTGCTGTTTTGCCTGGTGGGCATACCGCCAATGCTGCGTATTGGTTTCATGGAGCAAATGAGGGTAAATGGATTACAAGCTCATATTACATGGAGCAATTACCAAAATGGGTAATTGATTTTAATTCGTCTGGCAAGGCTCAATCTTATAAAAAAGCATGGAATACCATAAAAGATATTAAAGATTATAGAGAAAGTGGTGCAGATAATAACGCTTATGAAGGACTGTTTGAAGGCGAAACTTCACCAATTTTTCCTCATAGTACAACCGCACTTTTAAATAAAACTGAAAATTTTGATATTATTAAAGCAACGCCTTTTGGAAATTCCTTAACAACTGATTTTGTAATAGAAGCTTTAAAGCAAGAAGACTTAGGTAAAGATGAAATAACCGATTTTTTAGCGGTAAGTTTTTCGAGCACCGATTATGTAGGACACATGTATGGGGTTAATTCTAAAGAAGTTCAAGATACCTATATTAGATTAGATGAAGATTTGGCGAGGTTGTTTAAGGCCTTGGATAAAAATGTTGGGGAAGGTGAATATACTGTATTTTTAACGGCCGACCATGGGGCTATTGAAGTACCAGCTTATTTAAAAGATAAAAAAATACCTGCTGGCTATATTGATAATGCCGCTAACTCTAAAAAGCTTTCTGAGTTTTTAAAGTATACATATGGAACAGTGGATATTCTAAAAAACTACTCCAATTATCAATTGTTTTTGGATCATAAAATCATAAAAAATCTTAATCTTGATTTGACAGATGTTCAAACAGAAATAGCTCAAGAATTTTTAGGGTATGATGCTATTGACAGAGTATATACAGCAAGTCAAATGTGGAACAATCAATATACTTCTGGTATTCCTTATATTTTACAGAATGGATTTAATCAAAAACGATCTGGTGATATTTTGGTGGTTTTAAAACCGGGTTTCATTTCTTATTCAAAAACTGGTTCAACACACGGTTCCCCGCAAATTTATGATACTCATACTCCATTATTATTTTATGGTATGGGAATAAAGCCTGGGTCGACAGTTAACCGTACTGAGATACCAGATATAGCTCCTACCATAGCGGCACTTTTAGGAATTTCTTTTCCAAGTGGTACAAATGGTAAACCAATAACAATGGTATTAGAGTAATATGGATAACAGGCCGATAGGTATTTTTGATTCGGGTATTGGTGGAACATCTATTTGGGACGAGCTACAAGAATTATTGCCTAATGAAGATTGTATTTATTTGGCCGACAGTAAGAATGCGCCTTACGGTGAAAAATCTAAAGCACGTATTTTAGAGCTTAGTATCAAGAATACAGAATACTTATTGGCCTTAGAGTGTAAGCTAATTGTAGTGGCCTGTAATACAGCAACAACTAATGCTATTGAATATCTACGTCAAAATTATAAAGTACCATTTATAGGCATTGAGCCAGCTATAAAACCGGCTGCGATAAACTCAAAGTCAAAAATAATAGGTGTACTTGCTACAAAAGGAACCTTGTCAAGTAGTTTATTTCATAGTACTTCAAAAAATCATGCAGCGGGTATTACAGTATTAGAACAACGAGGTACTGGTTTGGTTGAAATGATTGAACAGGGAAACTTGCAAAGTGATGAATTATATGCGCTTTTAGAAGGCTATATCTCACCTATGCTTAAAAAAGGGATGGATTACTTGGTTTTAGGGTGCACTCACTACCCTTATTTGATTCCGATTTTAAAAAAGATGCTCCCTGAAAATGTTACGATTATTGATTCTGGCCAAGCGGTTGCTCTACAAACTAAATCAGTATTAGAAAAATTTGATTTGTTATCTAAATCACATGAACGTGGGTCACATCAATTTTTCAGTAATAAAAACGAAAAAGTATTGTCTAATATATTGCCTTTGAATAAGTTAAACTTAACTGTCTCTTTTAAAGACTTTTAAGAGGTTTGTTTTTTCTTTCGTAGGTAATATAAGTGAATGAAAATTTGTGCCGTTCATCTGTTGGGTGAAATTCTTGTTTTGTCATCATCCAGTAATTTTCATCAATTTCAGGAAAGAATGTGTCTGCATCGTCAAAATTTGTGTGTATTCTAGTAAGTTCTATTTTGTCTGATTGTTTTTCAGCTTGCTTATAAATTTCCCCACCGCCGATAATAAATGCAATTTCATTTTTAACTAGAGCCAAGGCATCGTCTAAAGAATGTACCACAATGGCATCTTCAAAGGCAACAGCATAATTTTTGTCTCGGGTAATTATTATGTGCGTTCTATTGGGTAGGAGCTTTGGAAAACTTTCATAGGTTTTTCTTCCCATTATTATTTTATGGCCAGTAGTCAGTTGTTTAAAACGTTTAAAATCATCTGGTAAGTGCCATAAAAGCTCATTATCTTTTCCAAGAGCATTGTTTTCTGCCGCCGCAGCAATCATTATTAAGGTCCTCAAGGCAATTTTTTTTTAGTGTCCGATTCTATAAAAGTTACAGAATCAGTTTCTTTTTCAATTTCTAAAATTCTATTTTTTTGTTTTTGTACTAATTTCTCGCGTTGTAAACGTTCCCATTCTTTACCCATAAATTTATTAGTAATAAAAACATTGAAAATATGAAGAACAAATAAAAATGCCCAAAAGGTAATGGCCCAAATGAACCAATTATATTCTTGACCGTATTTTAAAATTTTATTGATTAGAATCAAGAAAACACTACCTACCAAAAACACTACGAAATGCGTATAAAGTCGTTTTTTTTGGGATATTCTTTTTTGAGCATTCTCTAAAAGTTCATGTTGCTCTACATCTAATTTGAAGGTATTTTTATTTTTGGAAAACATAGCTCTTCCTATCTTTGGTACAAAGATACAGGAAATGTGTTTTACACAAAAAGCTATGGAAAAATTTAGAAAGGAATTTCCCGTTTTAAGAAAAGGTATTTATGCAAATACAGCAGTTTACGGTTTGTTGAATGAATCGTTAATGGATTGGAGACAAGAACATGATCTTGACTTTTTGATTCATGGCAGTGATATGCGAGGTAAAGCTTTAAAAATTATTTCCGACACACGTCAATCAGTTGGTTTTTTTTTCAATTGTAAACGTGAGAATGTAGCGTTAATCAATAATTTTTCTACAGGACTAAATGTTTTATTAGAAGGCTTGAATCCGAAGAAAAAAATACTTCTTATTGAAAATGATTATCCTTCCCTTAATTGGGGTTTCGAGAATCGAGGGTTCGATATTCATTACTTAAAAATGGTTTCTGATTTAGAAGATCGTATTCAAGATACTATTGAGAAAGAACATATAGATGTACTAGCTTTAAGTCTGGTACAGTGGTTAGATGGTTTTTCTATTGATTTAGAATTCTTAAAACAATTAAAAACTAAGTTTCCTGATATATTGATTATTGCAGATGGCACTCAATTTTGTGGTAGTATGCAGTTTGATTTTGATAATTCAGGTATCGATGTGGTAGGAGCGAGCGCGTATAAATGGTTGTTGTCTGGCTATGGTAATGGATTTATGCTTTTCTCTGAACGTGTTAAAGAAGAGATTTCTATTAATAACATTGGTTTTAATGCAGCAAATGGTGATTTAGATAAAAAGAACACAATAAGGTTTGCTAAATTATTTGAACCAGGCCATTTGTCGTCCTTAAATTTTGGAAGTTTAAAATTTTCTTTGGATTATTTCACAAAAATCGGTTTGGACAAAATAACAGAGCATAATCGAAAATTATCAGAAAAGGCAAAAAGTGAATTCCAGGCATTAGGACTTTTAGATGAGAAGTTTAGACAAAGAGAATTGCATAGTACTATCTTTAATATTAAAGCAGATGATGCAATTTTTCAACATCTTTTGGCTAATGATGTTTATTGTGCACAACGAGGTCAAGGTGTAAGATTAAGTTTTCATTTTTACAATACCGAAAGTGAAATCGATTCTATAGTAAAAATCTTAAAAACAAGTAGATAGCTATTCGTAAAAATCATTTTTTGTAGGGTTTAATTCTTTTGTAACAACAAAAATGGTTCATTTTTTATCAATTTCGTAAAAATGTCTTATGTGTTGGAAATGAGGGTTTTATTATGCTAGTTTTGCGCTGAATTCTAAAATTATTATCATGGCAATTGCAAAACAATATTTAAAAACTAAGCCTGTATGTAAGGTAACTTTTACCGTTCCTGCAGAAGAAGCAAAAAAAGTAGCCGTAGTTGGAGACTTTAATAACTGGAGCCCAAAAGCTAGTTCATTGAAAAAATTAAAAAACGGAACTTTCAAGGGAACTTTTGACCTTCCTAAAGAAAATTCTTTTGAGTTTAAATATATAGTTGATGGTAACTTCGTAAATGAAGCTGAAGCTGATCGTTATCAGTGGAATGATTATGCTGGTTCTGAAAACGCTGTTTTAGAATTGTA
>CAXBIJ010000015.1:0-20824 GCA_963975675.1 uncultured Maribacter sp.
AAAGAATTAAAAAGAAAATTGGTATTTACTATTTACCAAGAACGGCCATTTTAATTGCAGCAATTGCAGCCTCAGTGCCTTTGTTACCATGTTTACCTCCACTACGATCAATGGATTGTTGTATGTTATTATCTGTAAGTACACAGAAAATAACAGGTACATTCAATGTTACATTTAAGTCTTTAATACCTTGTGCAGTGGCCTCACACACAAAATCAAAATGCTTAGTCTCGCCTTGTATTACACTACCAATAGCAATAACTGCATCGAGTTTTTGTGTCTCTATCATTTTCTTTGAACCATAAGTAAGTTCAAAACTACCTGGCACATTCCATCTTAAAATATCAGTTTTCACTGCGCCACAATCTATTAAAGCTTCTAATGCACCAGAAAATAACCCTTCAGTTATTTCAGAATTCCACTCAGAAACAACAATCCCAAACCAAAGACCGTTCGCGTTTGGGATTGTTGCTTTATCATAAACTGATAAATTTTTATTTCTTGTTGCCATTACTCACCACTTTTAGCCATTCCTATAAAAGCATTTATAGAATTTGCATTTTCTGATTTTGGAAACTCACTTTTAATTCTTTCAAAAAAGCCTAAAGCTTTACTCTTATCTCCCATTTCTAAAGCAGTTACACCAGCTTTGTACAAAAATTTTGGAGTAGTATATTCATTTTTGCTATGACCTATAGCAGCTTCATAATAACCTAAAGCATCAGAAGGCTGGTCTAATTGCATAAATGCATCTCCTAAACCACCTTTAGCCAAAGCGCCTAAAATAGCATCATCTGAACTAAAATCTTCTAAATAAGTTATTGCTTCTTGATAATTATTCATATTCAAGTAAGACATACCAGCACCGTAATTAGCTAAATTTGCCGCTTTAGTACCGCTATATTCTTCAATGATATCTAAAAAGCCGTATTTACCATCAGCACCTTCTAAAGCCAATGTAAACAAAGAATCTTTAGCTGTTGCACTTGCCAATGCTTGGTCAAAATATTGTTGCGGATAGTACATTTCATTAGCCGCACTAGCTTCTTTAGGTTTTACAACAAATTGGTTGTAGGCTAAATAACCTAAAACACTAATTGCTATTACGCCTATGGCACCTAATATATAGTTCTGATTTTTAGAAACCCACTCTTCTGATCTTGAAGCTCCTTCATCTAAAGAACTAAAAACCTCAGCGGTTGTACTTTCCTGTTCATCAAATTCTTGCCTTTCAGCTTTGGTTTCAGGTTTATATCCTCTTTTCTTATATGTAGCCATCTCTAAATTTATTGGTCGCGCAAAAATAAAGGTTTTATTGAAATCCTATAGTGTATTTATTCGTTATTTTTGGATATTTTAAGGTTGTTTTCATCCTTCCAAATCCAAAATTCAAGAAATTTAATGCTGCTGAGACAATTATCATTGATCAATTACAAAAATTTTGAGTCCAAAGAACTTGTATTCGATTCTAAAATAAATTGTTTTGTGGGCGATAATGGCATTGGTAAAACCAATATTCTCGATGCTATTTATCATCTTTCTTTCGGAAAAAGCTACTTCAATCCTATTTCTTCTCAAAACATACGTCATGGATCCGACTTCTTTGTAGTTGACGGATCCTTCGAAAAAGATGATCGAGAAGAAAAAATTGTGTGCAGTTTAAAAAGGAACAATAAAAAAATTATTAAAAGAAACGGAAAAACCTACGAGCGTTTTGCCGACCATATAGGTTTATTGCCATTAGTGATTATTTCACCTGCAGATCGTGATCTAATAATTGAAGGGAGTGATACACGTCGCAAATTTATTGATGGTGTTATCAGTCAATCCGACAAAAACTACTTACAGCAACTTATCAACTATAACAAAGTAGTATCGCAAAGAAATGCACTTTTAAAATATTTTGCCGCTAACCGCACTTTTAACAAAGATAATTTAGCAGTTTACAATGAGCAATTGCATGCGTATGGTACTGAAATATTTAATAAAAGAACTTCTTTTTTAAAAGCTTTTATTCCAATTTTTCAGGAACAATATAAAGCCATAACTGGTAACACTGAAAAAGTATCACTGAGTTACGACAGTAAATTATCAAATGATGACTTACTGACTTTACTAAACAAAAATCTAGATAAAGATCGGGCATTACAATACACCAGTGTTGGCATTCACAAAGACGACCTTAATTTTGAGATTAGCGAATTTCCCATTAAAAAATTCGGTAGTCAAGGTCAACAAAAATCATTTCTGATAGCCCTTAAATTTGCACAATTTCATTTTATGAAATCGCAAAGTGGCACTACTCCAATTTTAATCTTAGATGATATTTTTGACAAGCTAGATGAACATCGCGTTTCTCATATTATTACCTTAGTAAATGACGAGAACTTTGGACAAATTTTCTTAAGTGATACCCACGCGGAACGGACAGAAAGTGTGGTTAGTAAAATTCATCAATCGTATAAAATATTCAATCTATACTAATGAAACAACTTCTTCTATTTTGTACTTTATTACTTATCTCATGTAGCTCAAAAATTAACCAAGAGCAATTGCCTCTTTTAAATGGGTATTGGGAAATAAAAGAAGTTATCTTTAAGGATGGAACCAAAAAAGAGTATACAGTAAATACCACTGTTGATTATATCAGCTTAGATTCTTTGAAGGGTTATAGAAAAAAAATGAGTCCTAAATTTAATGGCACATTTGAAACTTCTAATGATGCCGAACCAATTCTAATTCGAGTCTCTAATGATTCTATCTTTATGAATTATAGTACCGAATTCAATACTTGGGAAGAAGTGCTAATCTCTCTTTCTGAAAAAAGTTTCTCAGTAAAAAATAACCAAGGTATCACCTATACTTATGAACGATTTGAACCTATAAATATAAATCCATAATGGCACGGCGAGACAATGAAAACACATCTATGAAAGACGCTCTTTCTGCATTTATTCAAAAGAATAAATTAGAAAAGGGAATGGACAAGGTAGATACTCGAGAGGCATGGATAAGGCTAATGGGAAATGGAGTAAATAATTACACGACCGAAATTGAATTACGTTTCGATACTCTTTACATATCACTGTCATCATCTGTACTAAGAGAAGAATTAAGCTTAGGCAAATCGAAAATAATTCGTATGATTAATGAAGAAATAGGAAAAGACTTAGTAAAGAAATTAGTGCTAAGATAGTTGATGGCTTATGAAAATAAAAAGAGCCAGTTCTTTCAAACTGGCTCTTTAAAAACTATTTTTTTATCTAGTAAATTTCTCTTCCTGCAAAGTGAAAAGAACCTTCAATAGCAGCATTTTCATCGCTATCTGAACCATGTACCGCATTCTCACCAATACTTGTCGCAAACATTTTACGAATAGTACCTTCAGCAGCATCTGCAGGGTTAGTAGCACCTATCAATGCTCTAAAATCTTCAACAGCATTTTCTTTTTCTAAGATAGCTGAAACTATCGGCCCTCTTGTCATAAACTCTACCAACTCCCCAAAGAAAGGACGTTCGCTATGAACACTATAAAATTCTTGAGCATCTCTTAAGCTAAGTTGTGTATATTTCATAGCCACTATTTTAAAACCAGCAGCTGTAATTTTTTCTAATATTGCCCCAATATGTCCATTCTCAACGGCATCTGGCTTAATCATAGTAAACGTTCTATTCGTACTCATATCTTAAATTTTGCGCAAAAATACGTTTTTCAAAAGAACTCACAACTATTCATAGCTATGTTCTAATTTCTGCAAGACCACACCATTGTCACCAATTATTTTAAAATCAACCTTTTTAGAACTAAAATCGAACTCTAAGGTTCCGAAACTTTCTGTAAAAACAACATCTCCGACTCTATATGGATTAGGTTCTCCTGTAAATCCTTTATAAGCATGTGTAAGGCCGCTACTCGTAAAATCGATTAATGGATAATTCATGCCATCTATTTGAGTTTGAGAAAACTCAGAAATATGACGATCTCCAGATAATATAATAACTCCTTTAGCCTTAGAGCTAGAAATTAATTTTTCTAAACGGTCTACCTCATGAGGAAAATTACCCCACGCTTCAAAACCATGTTCATTAGATAAAACTTGAACACTGCTTACAATAATATTAAAATCTGCACTAGATTGGTTCAACTGATTTTCTAACCAAGCCCATTGAATTTCTCCGAGTATAGTGCCCACACCATATTCATTTGGCTTTACTCTTTTCTCTGTTACAGTATCAAGTGTTATGGCAGTTCTAAAATATCTGGTATCTAGAATTATTATATTAACACTTCCCTTTTCTAAATTATATTTCGTTGAGCTATATACACCCTCTTGATTTCTTAAAGGACTATCCTTTGAAATATTCATAAAATTCAAAAACTCATGTTGACTTTCAGCTTTAGCCTCAAATTCTACACCACCATCATTTAATCCGTAATCATGGTCATCCCAAGTGCCAATAATTTCTGTATTTTCAATAAGTTTTCTATATTCCTTATTCTGATTTTGCTTTGTATACATTGCTCTTAACGCTACCATATCGTCAGTATCTGCATAAACATTATCTCCACCCCAAACCCAAACATTAGGTTTTATGTTTAAAATATCATCCCATAAGAGGTTTGGCAAATCGGTTCTATTACAAGAACCAAAAGCAAGAACAAAATCTGCATTTTCTGTCTTGCTCATTGATACCTTTTTATTGGTGGAACAAGACAATAATAGCATTGTAACAATAGAAATTAAAGAAATTTTCATGGCAGTAAGTTATGTCTGAGTAAAATTAAGTTATTCAGTTTAAAGCCTATATTTTTAAATTGTATCTTTGCCGCCATGAATTTAGAGCACCTAAATGAGCTTAAAAAGCTACTTTCTTCTTCAAAGAAAATAGCAATTATACCACATAAAAATCCTGACGGTGATGCCATTGGCTCAACGTTGGCGCTTTGGCATTATCTGGTAAATAGCGGACATACCGCAAGTATTGTTTCTCCTAATGATTTTCCAAAATTTTTAAAGTGGATGCCAGGGGCAGAGAATATATTAAATTTCGAAAGAGAAAATATACAATCAAAATCATGCATTCAAAATGCTGATATTATTTTTACGTTAGATTTTAATCACTTGGGGCGTGTAGGTCACATGAGCGAAACCTTAGAATCTGTGAATGCTACCTTTGTAATGGTTGATCATCACCAAGAACCATCTGATTATGCAAAAATCATGTATTCAGACGTAAGTATGAGTTCAACCTGTGAAATGGTCTATATTCTAATTAAAAAAATAGGTGATGAGAATAGTATAACTTCTGAAATGGCCAACTGTATATATACAGGAATCATGACAGATACGGGTTCTTTTAAATTTGCTTCTACGACAAGTAATACGCATAGAGTTATTGCCGACCTTATGGATAAAGGTGCAGAAGGTACAGAAATTCATCATCGAATTTACGACACCAATTCACCAAGTAGATTACATCTTTTGGGTTGCGCGCTAAAGAACATGGTCATTCTACAAGAATACCAAACTGCATACATTACACTTAGTCAAGAAGAATTAGACAAATACGACTATCAAAAAGGAGATACCGAAGGCTTTGTAAACTACGGTTTAACTTTAGATGGTATTCGTTTTGCCGTTATATTCATAGAAAATAAAGAAGAAGGAATTTTTAAAATATCATTTAGATCTGTGGGTGATTTTTCAGTAAATGACTTCGCAAGGAAACACTTTCACGGAGGAGGCCATACAAATGCTGCTGGCGGAAAAAGTGATTATACGATAGAAGAAACCATTACATATTTTACTTCATTATTACCCTTATATAAGAATCAATTACAATCATGAGATTAGTTTCATTATTATTTCTTTTTATAATTTTTAGCAGCTGTGATGGTCCAGAACCTAGAAAACCGGTTCAGACAAAAAGTGGTAGTTTTTTCAAAGAATCTATTGAAAGAAGTCGAAAATTATTAGAAGCAGAAGAAAGTAAAATTCAAGATATCATAAAACTCGATTCACTTAAGGATTATTCTCATAGCTCATCTGGATCATGGTACCATTATTTAAATGTAAACGAAAAAAGTGATTATACTCCTAAAACAGATGATTTAGTTGTATTCAACTATGATATTTTAACCTTAGATAATGACACCATATACTCAAAAGAAGATATAGGAATAGTAACGTACAAAGTTAATAAACAGGAGCTTTTTCTAGGATTACGTGATGCCGTAAAAATGCTTAAAGTAAATGAACGGGCTACTTTTTTGTTTCCTTCTTCAATAGCATTTGGATATCATGGCGATGAAAATAAAATTGGTAGCAATGTTCCTTTAAAATCAACAATTACCATTTTACAAATTGAAAAACAACAAGATAATACAGTAAATTAAAATGACCATTATGATTAAAAAAATGTACTTGCTTGCAGTTATCGGTTTAATAATGACCAGCTGTAAAACTAGCAAAAGAGCTGACTTAGGTGACGGTATATTTGCCGACATAAAGACTTCAAAAGGCGATATTATCGTTCGCTTAGAGCAAGATAAAACACCCGTTACTGTCGCTAATTTTATATCATTAGCAGAAGGCACTAATACTTTTGTAAGCGAAGAATATAAAGGTAAAAAATATTATGACGGACTAATATTTCATAGAGTTATGAAAGACTTTATGATTCAAGGTGGTGATCCATTAGGACAAGGAACAGGAAATCCAGGATACAAATTCATGGATGAGTTCAATGACTCTTTAGTACATGATAAGAAAGGTATACTTTCTATGGCTAATTCTGGGCCTACTACAAATGGAAGTCAATTTTTCATCACTCACAAACCTACACCTTGGTTAGATAATAGACATACAGTTTTCGGTGAAGTTGTAGAAGGTATGGATGTTGTTGATTCTATAGCTAATGTAGCTGTTGGGGCAGGCAATAAACCTGTAGAACAAGTTACTATGAATACTGTAGAAATTATTCGCAACGGCAAAGAGGCTCGTAAATTTGATGCCGTTAAAATAATGACAGAATACTTCGATGGGGAAGAAGATAGGCTTGCTACAATTGAAAAAGAAAAGGCTGATAAAATAGAAGCTATAAAAAGAGTTAAGGAGGAGTTTGTAGCAAAAATAGAAACTGAAAAAGCAAAAGCCACCGCTTATCCATCTGGGCTTAAAATTTTAATTTTAGAAAAAGGAAATGGTGTTAAACCTTCAGTTGGCCCAAAAGTTGACGTTATGTATGCTGGTTATTTGATGGACGGAACATTGTTTGATAGTAACTATGAGGAAGTTGCCCGCAAGTATGGTACCTATGATTCGAATAGGGAACAAGCTATGGGATACATGCCTGTACCTATGGATTATTCTCCAGAAGCTAGATTAGTTGCTGGATTCAGAGAGGGATTATTAACAATGAAAGTTGGCGATAAAGTTCGCATTTTCGTACCATCTCATTTAGGATACGGCTCTCAAGGTAATGGCCCTATTCCTCCAGAAGCTGAATTGGTTTTTGATATAGAAATAACTGGAATAACAAAATAAAATTTATTAGCATAAAAAAACCCGTTAGGACTTCCTAACGGGTTTTTTATGCGTTAATTTTAAGGCGTACTTACCAAAATTGCTATTAGAAATTTCCAAAATTTCTGAACTGAAGATATACTTACGCGCTCATCTGGTGAGTGAGCTCCTAAAATGGTAGGGCCAAAACTAACCATATCAATATCAGGATAGTTTTGCCCTAATATACCACACTCTAAACCAGCATGGCATGCAATAACCTTTGGTTCTTCTTTGAACAACTCTATATAAGTATTCTTAGTTATAGATAGAATTTTAGAATCTGGATTTGGATTCCAACCAGGATAAGAACCACTAAATTTCACTTCAAAACCACCTAACTCAAAAACAGAGCGTAATGAATTTGCTAAATCTAGCTTTGCAGAATCAACCGAAGAACGTGTTAAACAAGCAATGGTAATCATACCATCTTTCACCAATATTCTTGCAATATTATTTGATGTCTCAACTAAATTATCAATTGAAGCACTCATTGCATATACGCCGTTATGGGCTGCATATACCGCCTTTATTAATTTGCCTTGAGCACCTAACCCCATTACTTCTTTAGCTGGTTTAATTTCTTCAAGGTTAATTGTTAGATTTGGCTCCTGTACTTTTAACTCTGCTTTTATAGTTTCGGCCAATGCATTAAACCTAGTTTTGGCCTCAGCAATATGTTTTCTACCAATATTCAATTTACATGTGCTTTCTCTAGGAATCGCATTTCGTAAGCTACCACCTTCTAAAGAGCTAATTCGAATATTATAATCAAGGCACAAATAAAGTAATCGGTTCATGATTTTATTTGCGTTCCCAAGACCTTTATGAATATCCATTCCACTATGTCCGCCTCTTAGTCCTTTAATAGAAATTTGAAGCCCCGCATCACCATGTGTTCCTGGTTTATTATTATATGACCTTGTTGCAGTAACATCAATACCCCCTGCACAACCAATATCAATCTCATCATCTTCTTCTGTATCAAGATTTAAAAGTATCTCCCCTTTTAAAATTCCTCCTTCTAAACCAAAGGCACCTGTCATACCAGTTTCTTCATCAATGGTAAACAAGGCTTCAATAGCAGGATGAGAAATTGAATCACTCTCTAGCAGCGCCATTATTGCAGCCACTCCCATACCATTATCAGCACCTAAAGTCGTTCCTCTAGCCTTTACCCAATCACCATCGACAAACATATCTATTCCCTGTTTATCAAAATCGAACTGAGTTTCTGTATTTTTTTGATGAACCATATCTAAATGGCTTTGAAGTGTTATCATTTTCTTACTCTCCATTCCTGAAGTTGCCGGCTTTCTTATAATAACATTACCTATGGCATCAGAAAAAGTTTCTAACCCAAGTTCTTTACCGAATTCTAACATAAAAGCAATTACCCTTTCCTCATTTTTTGAAGGTCTGGGTACTGCATTTAATTTTGAAAAATTATTCCAAACCGATTTAGGTTCTAACTGATCAATATTCATAGCTTAATTTCATAGTTAATGACCACAAAAATACTGATAGAAAAAGGATTTCGCTATTTTTGAGATAATGAAGATATCTTTTAAAAATGCCGTAGCACTTTCGTTGTTTCCCCAAATCATAATCGTAAAATGGCTCGGCAACTACTCAGAATTCGTTGAGAATTATTATAGCACAGGGTTTTATCCGTTTATCTCTAGATTTTTTAGAATATTGTTTGGTTGGATTCCTTTTTCTATCGGTGACCTTATCTATTTTGCCCTAATACTACTTGCTCTTGCCTATCTATATAGAAATAGAAAATCTATCTGGAAAAATAAATTATCTTTTTCTCGAAACGTATTAATGATACTTTCTGTCGCTTACTTCACCTTTCATTTTATGTGGGGCATGAACTATTATAGAGAGCCATTAGCTGATAAATTGGCGTTAACAGAAACTAGAGACTATAATGAACTTCTAAATTTCAGTAAGCAATTAATTGAAAAAACTAACGAAGCACAATTTAATATTACTAAAGATTCCAGTTTGGCCGTATCTATTCCTTACAGTCAAGATCAAATTTTTAACAAGACTATTATTGGATATGATGAACTTAAAGCCATACATCCATTTTTAACATACACTACCCCTAGTGCAAAAACATCAGTGTTTAGCAAAGGACTAACCTATATGGGTTACGCTGGTTATTTGAACCCTTTTACTAATGAGGCTCAAGTAAACGGTTTACTTCCAAATTTTAGATTTCCAGTAGTAGTCGGTCATGAAATTGGTCATCAATTGGGCTATTCTGCAGAGAACGAAACAAACTTTATTGGCTACTTGGTTACTGCCAATAATAATGATATTTATTTTCAATATGCAGCCTATGCATATGCTTTAGGGTATTGCTTAAGTGATATAAGAAGTGCAGATAAAGAAGAATTCAACCAATTACTCTCAACATTAAACCCTGGCGTAAAGAACAACTTTCAAGAAATGGCCGATTTTTGGAATTCTTATGAAAATCCGATGGAACCAGTTTTTAAGTCAATATTCAATTCTTTCCTAAAGGCAAATAATCAAACCGAAGGTATAAGAAGTTACAATGCTGTAGTATCACTTTTGGTCGCCTACCACAAGCAACACCCACTATAATTAGTTTAAACTTTCCTTAATAAAATAAGGTAATAACAATCTTTCCTACAATATTTTAAGATTAGAATGCATATTATCAATTAATAAACTTTCAACTGTTAAACAAAAGTGAAATAGACCGCACATACTGGTAAATCCAAGTATTTTTAAATCACTAATTCAAACCAAACATAATGAAAAAACTAATTTTTGCACTATGCTTACTTTGGTGTAGTACTATTTTAACTGCACAAGAGTATTTCCCCGAAAATGCAGGGGTAAAAGCTAACAATAATAACTACACGGCTTTTACAAACGCTAAAATTTATGTAACTCCAACACAAATCATAGAAAAGGGAACATTATTAATTCAACATGGTAAAATCGTAAGTGCTTCTAGTACTGTGAGCATACCAAAAAATTCGATAGTTATTGACCTAAAAGGAAAGTCAATATATCCATCTTTTATTGATATCTATTCAAAATTTGGAGTTGAACAACCTAAAAAGAAACCAGGTAGTGGGCGATCTGCAGAATACGCCCCTTCTAGAGATGGCTATTATTGGAACGACCATATTATGCCGGAAAATAAAGCAATTGCCAGGTTTAAATATGATGATAAAGAGGCCAAGGTTTTACGTGAAGCTGGTTTTGGAGTCGTAAATTCTCATATACAAGATGGTATTGCAAGAGGAACCGGAGTCTTAATTGCTCTAAACGGTGAAGGCACAGACGCTAATCGCATTCTAGACAATAAGTCTGCTCAGTATTTTTCTTTAGACAAGAGTATTGCTAAAGGCCAGTCATATCCAAGCTCATTAATGGGCTCTTTAGCGTTGCTAAGGCAAATGTATAGCGATTCCGATTGGTATTCAAAAGGAAACTCAACAACCACTGACCTGTCTTTAGAAGCATTAAATGCTAATAAAAGTTTAGTTCAAATTTTTGAAGCCAAAGACAAAGGAAATGATTTGCGTGCCGATAAAATTGGAGATGCTAATGGAATTCAATATACTATTTTAGGTGGTGGTAATGAGTTTGAAAGAATTGAAGAGATTAAAGCAACCAATGCCAAGTTTATAATTCCGATTAATTTTCCTGATGCTTATGATGTTTCTGACCCTTATGCTGTTGGTTATGTTTCACTGCAAGATATGCGGTTCTGGAATCAGGCACCTACCAACCCAAAAGTATTGGCAGAAAACGGCATTCAGTTTTCACTAACTACCTATGATTTAAAATCTCCTTCAAATTTCAAGGAAAAATTAATGAAAGCGATTGAATACGGACTACCTAAAACTAAAGCCTTAGAAGCATTAACTACCGTACCGGCTCAGATTTTAGGAAAATCTAATCAAATTGGTTCTTTAAAAACTGGTGCTTACGCGAACTTCTTAATAACCTCAGGTGATATATTTGACAGTTCAACTACGTTGTTCGAAAACTGGGTACAAGGTTCTAAAAGTGTAATAAGTTCTATGGATACAAAAGATATTCGTGGCGAATACAATTTAAATGTACAAGGTAAAACGTACGCTATGTCAATAACAGGTGAAGTTTCAAAACCAGCAGTAGAGGTAAAACAAGATACTATGAAACTTACTTCTAAAATAGCATATGACAACAATTGGTTAACTATTTCATTCGCTACTGATGAAGGTGAGAACACCTATAGAATGACGGGGGCCATTGCAAATACTTCTGATAATTTATCTGGCCTTTTAGTTTTACCTAACGGAACAGAAACTCAATTCACAGCCACTAAATCTAAAGCTTTTGAAGAAAAAGAAGATAAAGATGATAAAGCTAAAGATGCGCCTAAAGTTATGCCTGTAATGTACCCGAATGTAGGGTATGGTTTTGCTACAAAACCAAAATCAGAAACGGTATTGTTTAAAAATGCAACGGTATGGACAAGTGAAGAAGCTGGTATTTTAAAGAATACAGATGTACTCATCAAAAATGGAAAAATAGCTAAGATAGGTACAAATTTAAGCGGTGGAAGTGCTAAAGTGGTAGATGCTACAGGTAAGCATTTAACTGCTGGTATTATTGATGAGCACAGCCATATAGCTGCATTAGCAGTAAACGAATCAGGTCATAATAGCACTGCGGAGGTAAAAATGGAAGATGTTGTTGACCCTGAACATATGGGTATTTATCATTCCCTTGCTGGCGGAGTAACATCCCTTCAATTATTGCATGGCTCGGCTAACCCAATAGGTGGTAGGTCTGCTATTCTAAAATTAAAATGGGGTGAAGAGGCCAATGGTTTAATCTATGACAACTCACCTAAGTTTATAAAATTTGCACTAGGCGAAAATGTAAAACAAAGTAACTGGGGTAGTTACTCCCGTTTTCCACAAACACGCATGGGTGTAGAGCAACTTTACATGAACTACTTTCAAAGAGCCAAGGAATATGACATCAAAAAGAAAAACGGAGAGCCATATCGTTATGATGAGGAAATGGAAGTATTGGCTGAAATACTAAATGGCGAACGTTATATATCATGTCACTCTTACGTTCAAAGCGAAATAAATATGATGATGAAGGTTGCAGAACATTTCGGATTTAGAATTAATACGTTTACCCATATTCTTGAAGGTTATAAGGTTGCCGATAAAATGGCAGAACATGGTGTAGGTGCTGGCACATTTAGTGACTGGTGGGCTTATAAATATGAAGTAAATGATGCTATACCATACAATGCTGCCATAATGCAAAAGCAAGGCGTTGTAACCGCTATAAATAGCGATGACCGAGAAATGATTAGAAGGTTAAATCAAGAAGCTGCTAAAACCATTAAGTATGGCGGCATGACAGAATTGGAAGCTTGGAAAATGGTCACCATCAACCCTGCTAAGCTATTACATATAGATAATCGCGTAGGCAGTATTAAAGAAGGTAAAGATGCAGATGTGGTTTTATGGTCTGGTAGCCCATTATCGGTTTATTCTAAAGCAGAAAGAACGATGATAGAAGGGACCACGTATTTTGATTTAGAAACGGATAAACAAAACCGTGAAAAGATTAAAAAAGAGCGCAATGAGTTGGTAACTATGATGCTTAGAGAAAAAAGCGGTGGTAAAAAAACGCAAGGCCCTAAGCAAAGTGTTAAAAGAGATTTCAACTGTGAAAGTCTTTAAATATTCAACATATGCTAAATATCATAACATCTAAAATTACAGAAATGAAAAAATATATAACCCTATTAATAGTCTTTGGTTTGGTCTTACAAACCATGGCGCAACAAACACCTTCCCCAAAACAAACTGAAGCCATCACCATTGAAGGTGCGACAGCTCATTTAGGTAATGGAGAGGTAATTGAAAGTTCCCTAATCATGTTCGAAGATGGTAAACTTACTTTTGTTGGCGATTCTAAAATGAAAATCGCCCGAAAAGGAAAAGTAATCGATGCCACTGGCAAACATGTATATCCTGGGTTTATAGCTCCGGCAAAAACTTTAGGTTTAGTAGAAATTGATGCTGTTAGAGCAACAAAAGATGAAGATGAACTTGGAGACTTTATTCCACATGTAAGAAGTTTAATCGCTTATAACGCAGAATCGAAAGTTGTAGAAAGTATGCGGCCTAATGGAGTTTTAATTGCCCAGATAGCGCCTACTGGCGGTAGAATTTCTGGCACCTCATCAATTGTACAGTTTGATGCATGGAACTGGGAAGACGCGGCAATAAAAGTTGATGATGGTGTGCATTTAAACTGGCCAAATACATTTAGACAAGGTCGTTGGTGGGCTGGTGAAGAAAGAGGATACCAACCAAATAAGGACTACGGCGAACAAACACAAGCAGTAGTTACTTTTTTCAAAAATGCAACTGCTTATGGCAAATCCACTTCTAAAGAAATGAACCCTGCTTTTGCAACAATGAAAGGTATTTTTGATGGTACTCAAAAACTATATGTGCACGCCGATGGCGAAAAGGAAATCATAGATGCGATTAACACCTTAAAAGCTAACGGAGCTAAAGAAATAGTTTTAGTAGGTGGTTATCATGCTTTTAAAATACCTGAGTTTCTAAAAAGTAATAACATACCTGTTTTAGTCCAATACACCCATAATTTACCTGTTTATGATGATGATGACTATGACCTACCTTATAAGCTTCCTAAATTATTGGTAGATGCTGGGTTGATGGTAGCTATTCAAAATTCGGATGCAGAAAATTTCCAGACTAGAAACTTACCTTTCTATGCTGGGCAAGTTGTACAACAGGGCTTAGATAAAGAAGTAGCTGTTCAGCTTTTAACAGGCAATACTGCAAAAATATTAGGTATAGATGACCTATATGGAACTTTAGAGAATGGTAAAAGCGCAACTTTATTTATATCAGAAGGTGATGCCTTAGATATGGCGGGCAATCAGCTAACACATGCTTTTATCGATGGTAGATCAGTTTCACTTGAAACACACCAAACCGAACTTTGGAAACGATATTTGGGTAAATACGAAGGAGAATAAAAAGTAGTACGAAGAATAAAATAAAACTGTAATTTTAAGCTGATACCCATTGGCCTTAAAATCACATATTTACTTTAATTAAATTCTGAGTATTTACACTAAGAGGGTATTTAAAAAGTCCGATAAATTCGAATAATCTAAAGACTCAATAGTTCACTATTGAATCTAATTTGAATAAAATCAATAAATGGACTTTTTATGTACCCTTTATTTATAACCAATAAACCAATAATCTTATGAAAAACATTTTTATTCTTTTTTTATTGGTCCTTGCTTTTTCCTGTAAAAAATCAAAGACCACCAGTTCAGATATGTTGTTGCTTGCGGAACTACAAGAACCTGTTGAGATGGTTAGAGATGAATGGGGTATTAACCATATCTACGCAAAAAATCAACATGATCTTTTTTATGCTCAAGGATATGCCGCTGCGGCAGACCGCCTTTTTCAATTCGAAATTTGGCGAAGGCAAGCTACCGGAACCGTTTCTGAAATATTAGGAGAACGTGAACTGAAAAGAGATATCGGCACTCGTCTCTTCAAATTTAGAGGCGATATGAAGACCGAAATGAATCATTACCATAAAGATGGTGTTGAAATAATAACCGCCTATACTGATGGGGTAAATGCATACATAGAAAACATTTTAAAAACGCCAGAACTATTACCTATTGAATTTCAAATTTTAGATATCAAACCTCAGAAATGGACACCAGAAGTGGTGATTTCAAGGCATCAAGGACTTTTAGGGAATATTGGCGAGGAACTTCAGATAGGTCGTACTGTCGCAATGTTAGGTACAGATAAAACAAAAGAATTATTCTGGTTGCATCCAAAAGAACCCAATATAGAAATTGATCCAATTATAAATACAAGTTTATTAAGTAATGACATCCTAGAGCTTTATAATGCCTATCGTAAAACCGTTAAGTTTAAAAAAGAAGACATTATACCATCATTTCGAAATACGAGTGAAGAAAAAGCGATAATGTCTCTTATAAGTGTTAAATCTGACTCCTTAGGAATAGGAAGTAATAATTGGGTGGTAGACGGTTCGCAAATGGAAGATGGTCATACGTATATGGCTAATGACCCGCACAGAACTATTGCAATACCATCATTAAGATACATGACTCACCTAGTAGCTCCTGGATGGAATGTTATAGGAGGTGGAGAACCTGAAATTCCTGGTATTTCCATAGGTCATAATGAATATGGTGCTTGGGGCTTAACAGTATTTGAAACCGATGGGGAAGATTTATATGTGTATGAATTAAATCCTGAGAATCAAAATCAATATAGGCATAAGGATCAATGGGTAGACATGACCCATATTTCTGAAAATATAAAAATAAAAGGTCAAAAAGATAGCATCGTAGATTTATCCTATACCGTTCATGGCCCGGTAACCTATAAGGACAAAGAGCATAATGTTGCTTATGCCGTTCGCTGTGCTTGGCTTGAACCTGGTGGATCACCTTATTTAGCATCGCTAAGAATGAACCAAGCTAAAAATTGGGGAGAATTTAGAGAAGCGTGTAATTATAGTCACATTCCAGGTGAAAATATGATTTGGGCAGATAAAGAAGGGACGATAGGATGGCAAGCTGTTGGCATTGCCCCTATTCGTAGAAATTTTAGCGGTCTTGTTCCTGTACCTGGGGATGGACGTTATGAATGGGATGGTTATTTACCTATTATAGAAAAACCCCACAGTGTAAATCCTAAAGAAGGTTTCATAGCTACCGCTAACCAAAACGTTACCCCAAACGATTATACCCATTGGGATGCTATAGGATATTCTTGGGCTGACCCCTATCGTGGTGAGCGCATTAAGGAAGTGCTAGAATCAAGTAATAAATTGACAATGAATGATATGATAGCACTTCAAACGGATTATCTTTCTATTCCTGCACGTGAGCTAGTACCGTTATTAGAACAAATTAGTTTTGAGGGTAAAGTTTTGGAGGCAAAAGACAAATTGAATCAATGGAATTATAAATTAGAGGCCAATTCTATACCTGCTGCCATTTACGTTGCATGGGAAGATCAAATAATGCAGAAGGCCTATGACATGTTTATACCCAAAGCCGGTAAAGGTATTGTTCCTGATTTACAATTGAAGCGAGTACTAGATTGGCTGATTAAACCGGACAACAAATTCGGAGCAAACCCAACAGTGGGTAGAAATAAATTTTTAACTGAAGCATTCAAAGCAGCTATAACCAATTTAGAAACAAGATTAGGTTCAGATATGAACCATTGGCAATATGGTCAAGTAAATAACAAGCATACGTACATGGAGCATGCTTTAGGTAGTGTTGTTAATGAAACTACCAAAAATAATTTAGATCTTGGCCCTTTACCAAGGGGAGGAAACGGCCAAACTGTAGGATCCACTGGTGGAAACTCAAGACAAAGCAGCGGTGCCTCATTTAGAGTAATAATCAACACTGGTGATTGGGATGCCTCGGTAGCCACCAATGGCCCTGGGCAATCTGGAAATCCAGACAGTCAATTTTACAGTAATCTATTTGAACCTTGGGCAAATGACCAATATTTCCCCTTGTATTATTCTAAATCTAAAATTGATTCTGTAGCTGTGAGTACTCAAATTTTAAATCCATCGGAGAAATAACAGAGACAATAGTATTGGTCAAATGATATTATTAATCCCACTTTATAAGTGACAAATCATTACTTATAAAGTGGGATTAGCTATGTTATTAAAGTTTATTTTTTAGCCAACATCCACCCTAAATAGGCCATTGGAATATATGCCATTAGTAGGTCTAAGGCATTGAACCACATAGGGCCATCTAACATTGATATATTTATTGCTCCACCTATTAAGAAAAACACACCAATTAACAAGGCCATAAGCTGCTTTCTCGTAGCAGCTATTTTGGCAGCTACAAATGCCCCAACTAAGGTACCTAAGGCATGAGCCAGAAACGGAAATATAAAATGTTTAGGTTCAAATAAATGCATGGTAGCTTTCAAACCTTCCAAAGTGGTGATATCCCCACCTTCAGGTGGTGGTATGATGGATCCACTAATCATTATAATTCCCATGTTTACAATACTGCCTATAATTATTCCTGCGATTACCGCCAGAACATTCTTTAATGTCGGATTCATATGCTTTAAATTTTAGTTTTCATGATGATGAATTTCTTTATGCTGACGTAACAATTCCTTACCATAATCATTCCCATTTGGGGTTCGCACCATGGTATGTATATGTTGTCTAGAAGGACCATCATCTCCATTTTTAGGCATACCTACTATCCCTTGATGGTCGAATTCAATGAGTATAACAGGGCTATGAATACGATAATAAAATACGGCATCCGCTGTAATACTCCCAACCCAAGAGAACCAGGTAGCATCTAAATGAGATTTAATTTCTTCCATTTTCACCTGACTATGACCCTCTTTTAAATTATTAATATATTGCTCTGCCAAATGCAAAAAGGCTTTCTGTTGTTCTCCCGTAAGTTCTGAATAGGCTATTCCTGAGTAATTTAAGGTAATATTATCCTTACTTGCTGACGCTTTTAAGTCATTATGAGCCTTGTTTGGATTGAGGGTAGCCTTATCCCGTTGTTCTTTATTTAGTGTTTGCATAAATGCCAAACCTAAATTCTGCTCATCTTGAAATAATGTATTCCCTTTATATTTTCCCGTCGTTGTTATTATTGGTTCTCCTCCCATAAACACAGGTGACATGACCACCAAATCTCCTAATAAAAAGTAGTTGATAACCAAATGATGACCATCTATTTGCCAACCCCATGGTTCAGTCTCAGAAGGCTCTCCCAAGATTGTGAAGTAGTACAATTCCTCGTCATATGCCGGATCGTTATTATTATATTCACGTAAGGTCTGATCCGTTTTCATGATATCCTTACTTAATTTCAATCCCTTAAGGCTTAAGGATACTTGCATCAAATCAAATGCCAGCCTACGTTGATTTTCATCCATCTCCTTTATACTCACTCCTTGACGCTTATAGATTCCATTATCAACATTACTCCACATTCGCCATTCTTTATCTTCAATGGGAAAAATTGTACGATTTTCCTGTTCAGGATTCAAAGATCTTAAAAAAGTTTTAGCTGCTTTCTGTATTGATTCAGTTGAAATACCTGTTGGTTTAATAGAAAATAGATTGGTTTCCCTTCCAGCATCAGTTTCTATTCCCCTATACTCTTGGGCAAGATTTGACTTCTCCAATTTTTCAAAATAGGATTTGAAATCTGGTGTAGTAGGTACTTTTTTCTTTGCTTTTTCTTGACAAAAGCCTAAGGAAAAAACAGAGAAAAAAATAACGGATAATAAATTTGTTGTATTCATTTTTGAATGTAATTTGACAACAAGGTATTTAATTTTGTTAGAATACAACCGTTCAACGTAAAATTGGAATGTATAAGAATAATTAATTCATGTAAACCAGATACTATTCTCTTTTATTCACCCAAAACATAAGGCTCATTTTGGATTTTAAAAATGGCTAAGACTTTACAACTAAACTTTTATATACTTACCGGGTTCATTCTCAAAACTAACCTTACAACCATCACAACAGAAATATACTTTCTCACCTGCATATTCTACAATATGTTTTGGGTTTTTCTTCGACACTGGTACATTACAAACAGGGTTTATATAATACTCTTCATTAAATTTATCAGTTACATCTGCCTCGGTTTTGGTGCTTTCAGAGCCACCACAACAAGAACTATTATTGGTTTTTTCTTTACGAAAATCGTCAATCACCTCAGCTAATATACTTATAGCAACTTCACTAGCAAGTTTCGCATTAATATCTAAACCTACTGGGCTGCGTAATTCAGAGATACGTGCATCAGAAACACCTGCATTGGTCAAATACGCTTTAATATCTTCTGCCTTTTTAGCACTAGCCACAAAGCCTACATAATTCACTGAAGTTTCCAAAGCCTTCTTTACTGAAAGTTCATCATCTTCTCCTTGTGTTGTAATAATTATATAAGTATTTGTCAAACTTTTAAAAGAACTGAAATCTACTGTATTAGATACACTATTGGCAGATGGAAACATGTGAAGATCAGCATCAGTTGCCATCACAGAAACTCTAAAATCGGCTGTCGAAGCCATTTGCACCAATTTACGGGCAATGTTACTCTTACCCACTACAATTAATTCTGCTTGTGGTATTACTGGCTCTATCATAACTTCTAATGTTCCTTTACTTTGACATGACATAACATATTCTATAAATGTAGCTGTTGAACGTGAGCCGCCTTCAGGCGAAATACGCACACGGCGGTAACGTTTGCTTTTAATAACTTCTAATGCTTCTTTGATAACGATACCACGTACACACCCACCACCGATCCAACCGATAAGTTCTCCGGTTTCCAAAATAATTGCTTTATCTCCTACTTTACCTGAACTTGGTGCTATACGATCCACAACTTGTGCAATAGCAAAGTTGGCACCTAGGGCCAGGTGCTTTTCTATTTGTAACGCGAGTTCATTAAACATCCATCAATAATTTTTCTAATTTCAATAAACTATCTAAGTTGTGTGCCGATTCAAAGGCATCTAAATGCGGCATAACATTTACCATTCCTTTTTGAATGGGCTGATAACCCTCCATACCTTTCAATGGATTCAGCCAAATTAAGGTCTTGCATTTTCTGCGTATCGTTCTCACAGCCTCCCTGAGCACAGTAACATTCCCCGTTTCAAGTCCATCACTTAGAATTACAACAATATGTTTTTGGCTTAAAAATTTACCTCCATACTCAGATAGAAATTCTGTAAGCGACTCCCCTATTTTAGTTCCGCTCGACCATGAATTTAAACTTTTCCCAATTTGTTTTAAGATTTCCTGTTCGTTGTTCTGACGAAGCATTGGTGTTACATGTGTCAAGGTTGTACTAAAGGTAAAAAACTCCAAGCTTTTAAAATACTTCTTTAACACCATCACGTATCGTAAAAGATAATAGCTATAGGTGTCCATAGAACCACTTACATCAAGTATAAAAACCACTTTGCGCTTTTCTTTGCGTTTTCTTTTATAGGATAAATCCAACAACATTCCTCCTTTAGACACCCCGTGGCGAATTGTATTTCGAATATCAATGCTACCCTTGTTCGCATTCTCAAGCCTACGTTTAAAGC
>CAXBIJ010000016.1:0-20035 GCA_963975675.1 uncultured Maribacter sp.
CTCAAACTTATAACTTAAGATATATCCTTGATCGAATAATATTTTAGTTATTTCTTTTTTTAGATTCGACGCAGGAATTTCAACAACCCTGTGACCCGCTCTACTCGCGTTTCTAACTCTCGTTAGGTAATCTGCAATAGTATCTGTTACCATTTATATATATTTCGGAGACGGTTTTCAGCAACTAAGCTAAACCTGTAACCATTAATAATTCATTATTTTTACCAGCTAGCCTTCTTAACACCAGGTATTAAACCAGCGTTAGCCATTTCTCTAAATTTTACTCTAGAAATACCAAAAGTTCTCATGTAACCTTTAGGCCTACCAGTTAACTTACATCTATTATGTAATCTTACCGGAGATGCATTCTTAGGTAATCTCTGTAAAGCGTCATAGTCACCAGCTTCTTTCAAAGCCTTTCTCTTTTCTGCATAAATTGCTACAGTTCTTTCCCTTTTTCTCTCACGGGCTTTCATTGATTCCTTAGCCATACTAATTCTTTTTAAAAGGTAATCCTAATTCAGTTAATAAAGATTTTGCTTCCTTGTCTGTTTCAGCAGAGGTTACAAAAGTAATATCCATTCCATTAATTCTATTGATTTTATCAATATTAACTTCAGGGAAAATAATTTGCTCTGTTACACCCAAGTTATAATTTCCACGACCATCAAAACCAGTAGCTTTAATACCTTGAAAATCACGAACACGTGGCAAAGCAGAAGTAACCAAACGATCTAAAAATTCGTACATACGCTCACCTCTAAGTGTAACTTTTGCACCAATAGGCATACCTTTTCTTAACTTAAAGGCAGCAACATCTTTCTTAGATAATGTAGGAACAGCCTTTTGACCTGTAATCATTGTCATTTCATCCAATGCATGGTCTATAAGTTTCTTATCAGCAACAGCAGCACCTACTCCTCTACTCATTACTATTTTCTCTAACTTAGGAACCTGCATTACATTACTGTAACCAAACTCTTCGGTAAGGGCAGCTACTATTCGCTCCTTATATTCTTTCTTTAATCTTGTAACGTATGCCATAACTAAATTACTTCATTGGATTTTTTGGAAACCCTAACTTTCTTACCATCCTTTACCTCATAACCCACTCTTGTAACATCTCCAGATTTACCGTCGATTAGAGCTAAGTTAGAAATATGGATTAAAGCTTCTTTTTTTACAATACCACCTTGAGGATTTTTAGCGCTTGGTTTCTCATGCTTAGATACCATATTAGCTCCCTCAACAATAGCTTTATTTTTCTCAAGATTCACACGCATAATCTTACCTTCAGTACCTTTATGGTCACCAGCGATAATTCTTACCGTATCTCCTGTTTTAATCTTTAACTTTTTCATCTTGTCAGTTATATTATAATACCTCTGGGGCCAATGATACAATCTTCATGAACTGCTTATCTCTAAGCTCTCTTGCAACAGGTCCAAAAACACGAGTACCTCTCATTTCTCCTGCAGGGTTCAACAATACACAAGCGTTATCGTCAAATCTGATATAAGACCCGTCAGGTCTTCTTACCTCTTTTTTAGTACGAACTACAACCGCAGTTGATACAGCTCCTTTTTTTATACCTCCATTAGGAGTTGCCTCTTTAACAGTAACAACAATTTTGTCACCAATAGATGCATATCTTCTTTTAGTACCACCAAGAACACGGATAGTTAAAACTTCCTTTGCTCCTGTGTTATCTGCAACCTTTAATCTAGATTCTTGCTGTAACATAACTTATTTAGCTCTTTCTAAGATTTCTACTAATCTCCAACATTTGGTTTTACTCATAGGACGAGTCTCCATGATTTTTACTGTATCACCAATATTGCAGTCATTTTTTTCGTCATGTGCAACATATTTCTTTGTCTTCAAAACGAATTTACCGTACATAGGATGCTTTACTCTTTTCACTTCAGCAACAACAATAGATTTCTCCATTTTATCGCTAGTGACAACTCCTACTCTCTCTTTTCTTAAGTTTCTTTTTTCCATAAAGCACAACCAATTATTGGTTTTCCCTATTAGTTAATTCAGTAGCCAATCTTGCTACTGTTCTCCTTACTTTTCTTATCTGAAGCGGATTTTCTAACGGAGTTACAAAATGTGCCATTTTCAAATCTCCATGCTGCTTCTTATACTCGGCCAATTTCTCCGTAAGTCCTTCTACAGACATTTCTTTAATCTCTTGTTTTTTCATCGTTACTTACGTTTAATTTGCAACCTCGTAATCTCGAGCTACAATAAATTTTGTTTTTACAGGAAGTTTTTGTGCCGCCAATCTTAAAGCTTCTTTCGCTACTTCCATTGGAACTCCAGCCACTTCGAACATAATTCTACCTGGCTTAACCACAGCAACAAAATATTCAGGCGCCCCTTTACCTTTACCCATACGCACCTCAAGAGGTTTTTTGGTTATCGGCTTATCCGGAAATATTTTGATCCACAATTGACCTTCTCTCTTCATAAACCTTGTAGCAGCAATACGAGCCGCTTCAATTTGTCGTGAAGTCAAAAATGTAGCACCATCAACATTCTTTATACCGAACATACCATTTGAAAGTTGGTGTCCTCTTCCAGCTAGACCTTTCATACGGCCTTTCTGCATCTTACGGAACTTCGTTCTTTTCGGTTGTAACATTACTTTAGTTCTTTAAAAAATTACTTTCTACGACGTTGTTTTCTTCCACCTTCTTGCTTACCACCTTTAGAGGAATCACTTTTTTGCATTCCTACTAATGGAGATAAATCTCTTTTACCGTAAACCTCACCTTTCATAATCCAAACTTTAATACCAAGTTTACCATATGTAGTTTGAGCTTCCTGTAAGGCATAATCAATATCAGCCCTAAAGGTCGATAATGGAATTCTACCATCTTTATAAGATTCTGAACGAGCCATTTCAGCACCATTCAATCTTCCAGAAATTTGAATTTTAATACCTTCAGCATTCATACGCATTGCTGCTGCGATTGCCATTTTTATTGCTCTTCTAAAAGAAATTCTACTTTCTATCTGACGAGCAACACTTGCCGCTACTAGATTCGCATCTAATTCTGGTCTTTTAATTTCGAAAATATTGATTTGAACCTCCTTATTGGTGATTTTCTTCAATTCCTCTTTTAACTTGTCTACCTCTTGGCCACCTTTACCGATAATAATACCAGGTCTAGCAGTAGTTACAGTAACAGTTATTAATTTAAGGGTTCGTTCTATTATAACTCTAGAAACACTAGCTTTAGAAAGTCTGGCATGAATATACTTACGTATTTTATCATCCTCAGCCAATTTATCACCATAATCGTTTCCACCATACCAGTTAGACTCCCAACCTCTAATGATTCCTAGACGATTTCCTATTGGATTTGTTTTCTGTCCCATTCTAGTTTTCTGTTATATTTTTTGACCCTAAAACCAATGTTACATGGTTTGAACGTTTTCTAATTCTATGCGCTCTACCTTGTGGAGCAGGACGCAATCTTTTCAACATTGCACCACCATCAACTCTAATCTCAGCAACAACCAAATCTGCATCTTCTAAATTTGCATCTTCATTCTTAGCTTGCCAGTTAGCTAAAGCAGATAATAACAACTTTTCCAATTTTCTTGAAGCCTCCTTAGGATTGAACCTCAAAATTGCTAAAGCATTTTCTACTTTTACTCCTCTAATCAAGTCAGCTACAAGACGCATTTTTCTTGGTGAAGTTGGGCAGTTATTCAACTTAGCGAAAGCTACCATCTTCTTTTCAGCCTTTATTCTTTCGGCCATCTGTTTTTTACGAACTCCCATAGCTTACTTTTTTCCTTTGTTTTTCGCACCTATGTGACCTCTAAAAGATCTTGTTGGTGAAAATTCCCCAAGTTTATGTCCTACCATGTTTTCTGTTACAAAAACAGGTACAAATTGTTTTCCGTTATGAACCGCTATCGTCATCCCAACAAAATCAGGAGTTATCATAGAAGCTCTTGACCAAGTTTTGATTACCGACTTCTTACCGGATGAAACACTTTGTTGGATTTTTTTCTCCAAACTATAGTGAACGTATGGTCCTTTTTTTAGTGAACGTGCCATTTCTTTCTACTTTTTTATTTCTTTCTACGTTCTATTATATACTTATTGGTGCTCTTGGTCTTAGAACGAGTTCTGAATCCTTTAGCAGGTATTCCATTTCTCGATCTTGGATGACCTCCAGAAGCTCTACCTTCACCACCACCCATTGGGTGATCGACAGGGTTCATTGCTACTGGCCTAGTTCTTGGTCTTCTACCCAACCATCTAGTTCTACCAGCCTTACCTGATACCAATAATTGATGATCAGAGTTAGACACAGCACCTATAGTAGCCATACAACCAGAAAGAATTAATCTTGTTTCACCAGATGGCATTTTAACAGTAACAAACTTACCGTCTTTCGCCATTAGCTGAGCAAATGTACCAGCGCTTCTTGCCATTACAGCACCTTGACCTGGTCTTAACTCAATACATGATATTATTGTACCCAAAGGTATTTCACTTAACGGTAACGCATTTCCTATTTCAGGAGCTACAGAAGTACCAGA
This sequence comes from uncultured Maribacter sp., assembly GCA_963975675.1. GTDB lineage: Bacteria > Bacteroidota > Bacteroidia > Flavobacteriales > Flavobacteriaceae > Maribacter. Next base: position 4,570 of record CAXBIJ010000016.1, read on the forward strand.
AGAAATCTGCTGATCCACTTCTAATCCGTTTTGAGCAATAACATATCGCTTTTCTCCATCAGCATACTCTAATAGAGCAATAAACGCTGTTCTATTCGGATCATACTCAATAGACTTAACAGAAGCAAGCACATCTTGCTTATCTCTTTTAAAATCTATAACACGATACCTTCTCTTATGACCTCCACCTTTTTGGCGAATTGTCATTTTTCCTTGACTGTTTCTACCTCCGGACTTTTTTAACGGAGCAAGCAAGCTCTTCTCCGGCTTATCAGCAGTAATGGCGTCAAATCCATTTACTACTCTAAAACGCTGTCCTGGAGTGATTGGTTTTAATTTTCTAACTGACATTTCTTGTCTTTATAGATTACTGTAAAAATCGATAATATCACCTTCTACAACATCAACAATTGCTTTTTTAATAGCATTTGTTTTACCATGTTGAACTCCAGTTTTTGTAAATCTGGATTTTCTAGTGGGTCCGTAATTCATAGTACGAACCTTCTTTACTGAAACACCATAAGTAGCTTCGATTGCATCTTTAATTTGCAATTTATTTGCCTTAGGGTTAACTACGAAACCATAACGGTTATTCAACTCGCTATCAGCAGTCATTTTCTCCGTTATAATTGGCTTTATCAACACACTCATGATATTATTGTTTATTTAAATTCGATTCGATTCCTTCTAAAGAGCTTTCTAACAACACTACACTATTAGCATTAAGAATTTTATAAGTGCTTAATTCTGAGTTAGTTATAACTTCTGAGCCTTTAAAATTACGCGAAGACAAATATACACCTTTATTTGAATCACCCAACACTATTAAAGATTTTTTGTTTTCAAGACCTAAAGTCTTTAAAACTTGAATAAAATCTTTTGTTTTTGGAGTGTCAAAATCAAAATCTTCAACTACTAAAATTGCATTTTCTTTAGACTTTAAAGACAAAGCTGATTTTCTAGCCAAACGCTTTAAATTCTTATTCAATTTTTGAGTATAATCCTTAGGTCTAGGTCCAAAAATTCTACCACCACCTCTAAAGATTGGCGATTTAATACTACCAGCTCTTGCTGTACCAGTACCTTTTTGTTTTTTAATTTTCCTAGTACTTCCTGCAATTTCGGCTCTTTCCTTTGCCTTATGCGTTCCTTGTCTTTGGTGTGCTAAATACTGCTTAACATCCAAATAAACCGCGTGATCATTAGGCTCTATAGCGAAAACATCATCAGAAAGGTTTGCCTTTCTACCTGTGTCTTTTCCTTTAATATCTAAAACTGCTATTTTCATTACATCCACCTTTGTATAGTTACATAAGCATTCTTATGGCCCGGAACACAACCTTTTACAACTAAAAGATTTTTTTCTGGAACTACTTTTAAAACTTTTAGGTTTTGAACCGTAACACGATCCGTACCCATTCTACCGGCCATTTTCATACCCTTGAAAACTCTTGCAGGATATGATGCAGCACCAATAGAACCAGGAGCCCTAAGTCTGTTATGCTGACCATGCGTTGCTTGACCAACTCCGGCAAAACCATGACGCTTTACAACACCTTGAAAACCTTTACCCTTAGACGTACCAATAACATCTACGAATTCGCCTTCAATAAAAACATCAACACCTACAGTGTCACCTAATTTAAAATCACCTTCAAAATCTTGGAATTCAACGACTTTTTTCTTAGGAGAAGCACCTGCTTTTTTAAAATGGCCTAACTCAGCCTTATTAGCACGACTTTCTGCCTTGTCATCGAAACCAAGCTGAAGAGCACTATACCCGTCAACCTCTTCGGTTCTGACTTGGGTAACTACACATGGCCCAGCTTCAATTACGGTACATGGAATATTCTTTCCATTCTCGTCAAAAATACTAGTCATGCCTATTTTCTTTCCTATTAACCCAGACATACTTATATATATTAATTATTACTTATTAAATTACTTACAAAAAAATAGGGTCAAAATAATTTAACCCTAAATTATTTTTTCCATTTTTCCTTCGCACGCAGCTTAGGACATGTAGCCTAACCCAAAATTTGGGATAGACGGCAAATTTACACCTTAATCTCCACTTCTACACCACTTGGAAGCTCTAACTTCATAAGCGCATCAATAGTTTTAGATGAAGAACTATAAATATCCAATAATCTCTTATAAGAACTTAATTGGAACTGTTCTCTAGATTTCTTGTTCACGTGAGGTGAACGCAAAACAGTGAATATTTTTTTATGTGTTGGCAAAGGAATTGGTCCAGTTACAACAGCACCAGTTGTTTTTACCGTCTTTACAATCTTCTCAGCAGACTTATCTACCAAATTATGATCGTAAGATTTTAGTTTTATTCTAATTTTCTGACTCATGTCCTAAATTTATGCTGTTATTCCTTTTGCTGCTTTGATAACTTCTTCTGCTATATTAGAAGGAGTTTCTGCATAATGTGAAAATTCCATTGTTGAAGTTGCACGACCTGAAGATAATGTTCTAAGAGAAGTTACATATCCGAACATTTCAGATAATGGAACAGTTCCTTTTACAACTTTAGCACCAGCTCTATCGCTCATATTGCCAATTGTACCTCTACGTCTATTTAAATCCCCTACAATATCACCCATATTTTCCTCAGGAGTAATTACCTCCAATTTCATAATAGGTTCCATAATTACAGCACCAGCAGCTTTACCTGCAGCTTTGTATCCCATCTTGGCAGCCAATTCGAAAGAAAGTGCATCAGAATCCACAGCGTGGAAAGATCCATCCTTAAGTACAACTTTCATCGTATCCATTTCATATCCAGCCAAAGGTCCATTTTGCATTGCAGAAACAAATCCTTTTTCAACAGATGGTATAAATTCTTTTGGAATACGACCACCTTTAATCTGATCTACGAATTGAAGTCCTTCACCCTCGAAATCTTCGTCAGCTGGTCCCATTTCAAATACAATATCACCAAATTTACCACGTCCACCAGATTGCTTCTTATAAGTTTCTCTATGTGAAGCTGTTTTAGTCAGCGCTTCTTTGTATTCAACTTGAGGTTCACCTTGATTCACCTCTACCTTAAATTCTCTTCTTAATCGATCTACAATAATATCTAAGTGCAACTCGCCCATTCCAGAAATAATAGTCTGTCCTGAAGCTTCATCAGTTTTCACTTGGAAAGTTGGATCCTCTTCAGCTAATTTAGATAGAGCCATTCCTAACTTATCTACATCAGCCTTTGTTTTAGGCTCAACAGCAATACCAATAACTGGTTCTGGAAAATTCATACTTTCCAAAACAATTGGATGCTTTTCATCAGACATGGTATCACCAGTCTTAATATCCTTAAAACCTACTGCCGCTCCAATATCCCCAGCTTCGATATAATCGATAGCATTTTGTTTATTAGAGTGCATTTGATAAATACGCGATATACGTTCTTTTTTCCCAGAACGATTATTCAATATATATGAACCAGCATCTAAACGACCTGAATATGTTCTAAAGAAAGCTAACCTTCCAACAAATGGATCAGTAGCAATTTTAAAGGCTAAAGCCGCAAATGGCTCCTTTACACTTGGCTTACGTCTTTCAACAGCACCTGTATCAGGGTTTGTACCTTCAATAGCTTCCTTATCCATAGGAGATGGAAGATATCTACAAACAGCATCCAATAAAAACTGAACACCTTTATTTTTAAATGAAGAACCACAAATCATTGGAATGATTGCACGATCCATTACAGCAGCTCTTAAAGCAGCATGAACTTCTTCTTCAGAAATAGAATCTTCATCTTCGAAGAATTTTTCCATCAATTGTTCATCATACTCAGCTACAGCTTCTATCAAGGCAGCTCTATACTCCTTAACTTCAGCTTTCATATCTTCAGGAATATCGATAACATCAAAAGTTGCACCGAAACCCTCTTCATGCCATACAATAGCTCTGTTTTTTGCTAAATCTACTATACCTCTAAAATCAGATTCGTCACCGATTGGAAGTACAATTGGAACTGCATTTGAACCCAACATTTCCTTTACTTGCTTACAAACCATAAGGAAGTTAGAACCTTGACGGTCCATCTTGTTCACAAATCCAATTCTTGGAACCTTATAGTTGTCAGCCAATCTCCAGTTGGTCTCAGATTGTGGTTCAACACCATCAACAGCACTAAACAAAAAGACTAAACCATCCAAAACACGTAAAGAACGGTTTACCTCTACAGTAAAATCAACGTGTCCTGGAGTATCAATAATATTAAAATGATAATCCATTGCCTCAGCAGTTGGCTCACCATTCTCTTTAGGGAATTTCCATTCACAAGTAGTAGCAGCCGAAGTAATCGTAATACCCCTTTCCTGCTCTTGCTCCATCCAATCCATAGTGGCAGCGCCATCATGAACTTCTCCTATTTTATGACTAACTCCCGTATAAAAAAGAATACGCTCAGTAGTAGTGGTTTTACCAGCATCAATATGCGCTGCAATACCTATGTTTCTTGTATATCTTAAATCTCTTGCCATTTCCGATTAAAATCTAAAGTGAGAGAATGCTTTGTTTGCCTCAGCCATTTTGTGCGTATCAGTTCTTTTCTTAACCGCTGCACCTTCCTCTTTAGCTGCTGCTAAAATCTCCCCAGCTAATTTTTGAGACATACCTTTTTCATTACGCTTTCTAGCATAACTAATCAACCACTTCATAGCTGTAGATATTTTTCTGTCTGGTCTAATTTGCATAGGAATCTGGAACGTTGCCCCTCCAACTCTTCTACTTCTTACTTCAACATGAGGCATTACATTACTTAATGCATCTTTCCACAACTCTAAAGCTGTTTTCTCATCATCAGTTTTCTTAGCATCTACGATGTCTATTGCATCATAAAACACACTAAATGCAACTGATTTTTTACCATCCCACATCATCATATTGACGAAACGTGTCACCAATTGATCATTAAATCTTGGATCTGGTAAAAGTGGTCTTTTCTTTGCCTGTCTTTTTCTCATTACTTCCTTTTAAACAAGTTTAATTAATTCTTAGGGCGTTTTGCACCATATTTAGATCTACGTTGTGTTCTACCGGCCACACCTGCTGTGTCCAATGCACCACGTACAATATGATACCTAACTCCTGGTAAATCTTTAACTCTTCCGCCTCTTACTAATACTATCGAGTGCTCTTGTAAATTGTGACCCTCTCCTGGAATGTAAGCATTCACTTCCTTACCATTAGTCAACCTAACCCTTGCTACTTTTCTCATAGCTGAATTTGGTTTCTTTGGCGTTGTAGTATAAACACGTGTACAAACACCCCTTCTTTGAGGACACGAATCCAAAGCAGCCGATTTACTCTTCTTAGTAATCGTCTCTCTTCCTATTCGTACTAATTGTGATATTGTTGGCATACTATAATAATATATAAAAATTACCCCTACTTTAAGGGTCGGCAAATGTAGTGATATTTTGTAATAATTCAAACCCAGATCAATTTATTTTCATTTTTTTTAATCCGTCACACTAAAACCCTTATATTAAGGAATGTATTGCTTCATTTTAAATACCTAATTTACAATTCTGAAGTTTATTTTCAGAAAACACCCCTATTTTACTCCTTTTTTGAAAGATTATGAATTTGATAAAAATTAAGGCTGTTATATTATTTACCTACAAATACGCATGGTGTTTTATCTGTAACTCACAATTTTATAACAACTTCTTAAAGTTTTATTAAAATTCTCTTGCATTATTAACTCTTTATTATGAAGTTTGTCCCTAGCTAATTCAAATAAATTAAAAATGAGAACAAAACTAAATGGATTGTTAACGCTACTTTTAGCGTTAGTTGTGCATATTTCTTTTGCACAGCAAAAATCGGTATCCGGTACGGTTACTGATCAAGAAGGGCTTCCTTTGCCCGGAGTTAACATTGTAGTCGAGGGTACAACAACAGGTACTCAAACCGATTTTGATGGACTCTATTCTATTTCAGCCGCTCAAGGCCAAATTTTATTGTTTACTTACATCGGACAAAAAGCTGTTCGTCAAACTGTAGGTACAAGCAATACGGTAAATGTCGCGATGGAAGAAGACGCTCAGGCCTTAGAAGAAGTGGTGGTTACCGCTCAGGGTATTAAGCGTGAAAAAAAGGCATTAGGTTATGCAACTAGCTCTGTAGGCCAAGAGGCTTTAGAGTCAAGAGCTGAAGGTGATGTTGCTCGTGTTCTAGCAGGTAAAGCAGCTGGTGTTCAAATTACTGCTGGTGGTGGTATGTCTGGATCTGCGACAAGTGTTACTATTAGAGGTTTAAGTTCTTTCAGCGGTAGTAACCAGGCGTTATTTATTGTTGATGGTGTTCCTTTTAGTAATGACACAAACAGTGGAGGTGATTTCTTATCTGGTAATACAGGTTCTTCACGTTTCTTGGATATTGACCCAAACAACATTGCAAACATTGAAGTACTTAAAGGTTTGGCAGCGACTACACTTTACGGTACTTTAGGTAAAAACGGTGTAATCTTAGTTACTACTAAGGCTGCAGCTAATACTGGTGGTGTAAAGAAAAATGAAATTTCTGTTAACACTTCATATTTCGTTAATGAATATGCGTCATTACCTGATTACCAACAATCTTATGGTGGTGGTTTTGACCAAGCTTTCGGATGGTTTTTCAGTAACTGGGGACCAAGTTTCGATCGTGGAGGTACAGCAGGTTGGGGAGCTCAATCAGCTATTGATGACAATGGTACTTTAGAGCACCCTTATTCAACAACTGCAATTGCAGCAACTAGAAATGCTTTCCCAGAATTACAAGGCGCTAGATATGATTGGAAACCTTACAGTTCTGTAAAAGATTTCTTTTCACCTGGTAATGTAACGAACACTTCGGTAAACTTTGCTGGTGGTTCACAAGATGGAAATACTACGTTTAATGCTAACTTAGGTCATTTAAATGACGTTGGTTTTACACCTGGTAACCAATTAAGACGTGTGAACTTTTCATTAGGTGGACGTTCAAAATTAAGTAATAAGTTCACTATCGCAGGTAGCATGAACTATTCAAGAACTGATTATGACACTCCTCCTGTATCTGCAAGTAGAGGTAATGGTGGTATAAGTTCTAACTCAGTTTATGGAGCTGTTTTATTTACACCAATAAGTGTTGATTTAATGGGACTTCCTTATGAAAACCCTGTTACGGGTGGTAGTGTTTATTATAGAAATGGTAATGATATTATTAACCCAAGATGGGTTGGTGAGCACATTAAATTTAATCAATTAACAAACCGTTTTTACTTCAATACTTCATTAACATATGAGATTAATGAAAATTTAGGTGCATCATTTAGAACAGGTCTTGATTTCTATAACGAAAGAAACACTCAGTTTTCTGATAAAGGTGGGGTTGAATTTGATAGTGATATCTTTGGTTTCTTAAATACTTATGATAACAATAACACTATTTGGGATCATACAGCATCTATTAATGGTAACTATGATTTATCAGATAAAATCGGTTTAACATTCAACGTTGGTGCAAATGCAAGATCAGATGAGTTTGACCTTTCTGGAGTTGCAAGTACTGGTCAAATCGTTTACGGTGTAAGAAGACACTTTAACTACGAAAACCAATCTCCTTTACAATTTTCTAGAAAAAGAAACATTGTTGGTGTTTTTGGTGATGTAAGTATCGATTATGATAACTTCTTGTTTTTAAACATAAGTAGTCGTACGGATTGGGTTTCTAACCTTATTAAGGATAATAGAAGTTTAACATACCCAGGTGCAAGTTTATCTTTTCTACCAACTGCAGCATTTAGCGGTCTTAAGTCTGAAGGAGGACTTAACTATCTTAAGTTAAGAGCTAGTTATGGTACTTCTGCAAACTTCCCAACTGATTACCCAACTGTTAGTGGTGTTAACCAAAATACTCAACAATCTGGTGGAGCTTTTGGTCCAATAACTACGAATAGCATCAGTTCTTTTAAAGCGAATCCTGATTTAAAACCAGAATTATTAAGAGAATTTGAAGTTGGTTTTGAAAGTAAATTCATTAAAAATCGTGTTTCTCTTGATGTTACTTATTATGATAGAAGAACAGATGATTTAATTGTTACTGAGCCGTTATCACCTTCAACTGGTTTTCAATTTACTCAAAGTAACATTGGTCAAATTAGTAACAAAGGTATTGAGGCAGATTTAGGAATTGATCTTTTCAAAAATGCTGATGGTTTCAACTGGAAATCTAGCGTGAATTTCTTTGCGAATAAGGAACTTGTTGAAGAGCAAGAGCAAGACATTATCATTTATGCAGGTAGTACTGCTTTATTTGTTGGTGGTAATGCAGCTATTAAAGGAGAATCTTTAGGTAGTATAGTTGGTACAGCATTTCTAAGAAATGAAGCTGGTGACTTAATCACAAATGATGCTGGTAACTATGTTTCAACTGAATCTAACTTAGATGGTAACGTTCCAATTATAGGGGATGCGGTACCAGATTACACAATGAACTTCATTAACAGCTTATCGTATAAGAACTGGAGTGTTGGTTTCCAAATTAATCACATTAAAGGTGGTGATATCATGTCTAGTACCATAGCTACGTTATTAGGTAGAGGACTTATCACAGAAACTGATAATCGTTTAAATACTTATATCTTACCTGGGGTTAATCAATCTACAGGTTTGCCAAACGATATTCAACTTAATAATTCAACATACTATTTTAGTAACTTGTTATTCGGACCTGCAGAAGCTAAGATTTACGATGCCTCTGTATTACGTTTACAAGAAGTTTCTTTAGGATATTCTTTACCAAAGAAGTTTTTGGAAAAGACACCTTTTGGAAGCTTAACGTTTACAGTACAAGGTTTCAACTTATGGTATAATGCATACAATACGCCAAAAGGAGCTAACTTTGACCCTAACGTTGCTGGTGTAGGTGTTGGTAATGGACGAGGATTTGACTTCTTGAACGGACCAAGTACTAGAAGATATGGTATGAGCGTTAAGATGACATTTTAAAAATTGCTAAAAAACAAGACTTATATTATGAAAAAAATAATTAAATACATGCTAGTGGTAGTGATGGCAGGTAGTTTTCTGAACTCCTGTGATACCACTGAATTAAACCTGACAGAGAATCCCAATATTCTTACTTCAGGAGATGTGAACCTTTTGCTAAATACTATGCAAATAGGTTATAGAAACAATGTTTCTACGTTTAATGGACTGGGAGGTGCATTAACAAGAATAGATTTTATGGGTGGTAGAGATTATTTTAATAATTACCCAGGGTCAACTATGAATGGTGTTTGGAGTACTACGTACAGTAATATTTTCGCCAACCTTCAAGAAATGGAAAGAATTAACAACGAATCAGATATTAATTACGACTTCCATGTAGGTTTAGGTAAAATTATGCAAGCTCATAGTTTGATTATATTGGTTGATTTAATTGGTAATGCAGCTTATTCTGAAGCACTAGATCCAATTCAATTTCCTGCGCCTAACTTAGATGAAGGTGCTTCAATCTATACTGTAGCATTAGGTTTGTTAACTGAAGCAGAAGGATTATTAAGTAGTGGTCCTGCTGCACAAGGTGCAACTGATTTCTATTATGACGGTGATACTACTAAATGGTTGAAAGTCATCAATACTATACGTTTAAAAGTTCATAAACAAACTAGTAATGTTTCTGCATTTAATGCAGTAATCGCTGGTAACAAATTCATTAGCAGTAATGAAGATGACCTTGAATTTAAGTATGGTACTAATCAGTTACAGCCAGATACACGTCATCCTTCTTATGCGACTGATTATACACCAAGTGGTGCGAATAACTATAAGTCGAACTGGACTATGGAGACCATGCTTGAAAAAAATGATCCTAGAATTCGTTACTATTTCTACCGTCAAGTAGATGGTACACCAGGATCTCTTGATATCAATGGTGACGAAGTAGCTCCGAATGAAGAAACATTAGCTTGTTCATTAGTTGTTCCTCCACAACATTATATTGATGGCGGGTACACATACTGTAGTGTTGATAATGGATACTGGGGTCGTTCTCATGGAAATGATGAAGGTACGCCTCCAGATGGTTTCACAAGAACTGCGTTTGGTGTCTATCCTGCCGGTGGTCGTTTCGACGATAACAGTTTTGGCGGTGTCGGACTTGGTCTAGGCGGTGCTGGTGCTGGTGTTGAACCAATGTTATTAGCATCTTACGTTGATTTCTGGAGAGCAGAAATGGCATCAAGTGATGCATTAAGAGGTACTTTTATGGAAGCTGGTATGACAAAATCTATTGCAAAGGTTCAAACTTTTGGTTCATTAGATGCTAATGCTGATTCTTCTTTTGCTCCATCAGAAACAGAAGTTGCTGATTATATTTCTGGAATTGTAGCAGAATACAACGCAGCTACAGGTGATGACAAAGAAAATGTTTATGCTGAACAATACTGGATCGCACTTTATGGTGGTGCAGGTGAGGCTTACAACTATTATAGAAAGACAGGTTTTCCAACCACTTTATTACCTAACTGGGAACCAAACCCAGGTGCATTCCCAAGGTCTTTCTTATTACCACAAAATGAGGTTATAACAAACCCTAACTTATCGCAAAGAACAACGCTAACTACTCAGGTATTTTGGGATACTAACCCTGCTAGTCCAGCATTTCCACCAGCGAATTAATTAATTAAAAAACTTAAAATGATGAAAATAAATTATAAAGTTTTTACCGTACTCGCTTTAACTTCACTGATGTTTACATCATGTGATGAAGGTGATGCAGTAGTAGACACAGTTACCTCAAACACTACACGTGGTGCAATTTTAAGAACGTTACAGGTTACCTCTAACGAACTACCTATAGGTGTTGATACTGGAGCATTTTCAGTAGATCTTGAGATACAGAGTGAAGAAAATGGAACTTTAGTTAGTGCATTAGATGCTTATGTAAGTTTCCTAGATGCAGATCCTAGCAACGGACCTGGTAATGTAGCCGAGTCTTTGTTAATATCTATACCATCATCAGCTTTCAGTGCAGGTGATAGAGGTTTACCAACGTATAGCTTTTCTGCTTCACTAGGTGAATTATTAGCAGCTACTGGTATAAGCGCTTCTGAGATAGATGGTAGTGACCAATTTAGAGTTCGTTTTGAACTAGTGTTAACTGATGGCAGAACTTTTTCTTTTGCTCAAAACTCAGGAACACTTACAGGTTCTTATTTCTCATCTCCTTTTCTTTATACTGCAACTGTAGTTTGCCCACCTAAGGCACCTACTGCAGGTGTTTGGACCATAAACATGGTTGACACTTACGGTGACGGATGGCAAACAACTACCGGTGGTGGTGGTGATGGTATTACTGTTACTTTAAATGATGGTACTGTATTAGAAGTTGGACTTTGTTCACCTTATGGTAGTGCCGCAGGAACATTTTTAGGAAGCGGAGATTGTACACCAAATGATGGATCAACTGGAACAGGAACAATAACAATACCTGTTGGAACAGAAACCGCCGATTGGTATTTCCCAGGATGCTTATGGCGAAATCGACTTCGAAATCGTAACACCTAACGGAAACGTTGTCGGTGGTTACCAAGGAGTAGAAGCTGGTGCAATTACTATTGATTTCTGTAAGGACTAATTGCAATAAAAAAGTTTAAAAACTTTTAATATTTTTAAAAGCCACCTCTTAAAGAGGTGGCTTTTTATTTTTAGGTCACTATAGTAATAAACAAAAAAAAGGTTTAACCAAAAATACCATTAATTGTAGCTATCAAATAATTAATGCCTCTTACTCTAGATACTTAGTAAAAATTCTATAAATAATAATTTTTAGAATATAATAGTTTAACAAATAACCTTGTCAATAAATCAGCACACACCTATTATACATTGGTCCTGTTGTATATTTATTCGTATTAATTTGTATTTTTGACAAAAGTCAAATCGTGAGTAATCAGTTTTTTATTTCAATTAAAAATAGTTGCGTATTGCTATTGCTTACGCTATTTGTTTTTTCATGTTCTATACGAGAAAATTTAGATATTATTATCGAAGATCCGATTCAAATTGATACTACCAACCTAATAGAAGAAGAAAACACTTTTACTCCTATCGGAACCGTAGAAATTTTGAATAGCACCAAAATTGATGATAACTACATTCTTGTAAATGACGCTGGTGCAAATCGGGTGTTCTTAATGAATAAAGAAGCTAAACTTCTTTACGAATGGTCTTTTACAAATAATATTGGTAATGACGTGTATTTGCTCCCAAATGGAAACCTTCTTGCTTCATTAGAAGCAGACAATCCTAAAATACCCTTAGGAGGTAAAGGCGGAAAAATTCAATTTATTGAACCTGACAACACCCCTACATGGCAATTTGATTATTCTTCTATTGATGGCGAAACACATCATGATGTCGAAATTTTGCCTAATGGAAATGTCATTGCTATGGTTTGGCAAAAAATAGATTCAACTACAGCTATTACAGAAGGGTATATGATAAATGAAAAAATTTATCCAGAGTCTATTATTGAGATAGACCCCAATACCAACTCTATAGTATGGGAATGGAATTCAATGGACCATATAATCCAAGACAATGATATTACTAAAAGCAATTTTGGCGTTGTATCAGAAAATCCCAATCTAATTGATATTAACTATACCGTAAAAGATACTTCATTACCTGATGTTGAAGGTGATATCATGCATGCTAATGCCATTTCTTACGATGAAGATAACGACGCTATATTTTTAAGCGTAAACTCATATTCTGAAGTTTGGGTAATCGATCATAGTACCACAACCGAAGAAGCTTCTAGCCATTTAGGAGGTAATTACAATAAGGGAGGAGATTTGATTTATCGATTTGGTAATCCTGAAACCTACGAGAACACTTCTGGCACAAGATTATTCCACAATAATCACTATCCAAATCTTTTAAAGGGAGAAAATAAAGGTAAACTATTAATATTCTCAAATGGGAATGACATAGAACAGTCAACAGTTTACGAATTAGAATTACCAACTACGTATGATTTACCACAAAATTCTAATAATGAACCCACTATTGTTTGGAGTTTTACAAATCAAAATCTTTATTCAGGCAAAGTTTCAGGCGCAGTACTTTTAGAAAATGGAAATATTCTGATAACAGAAGGTGATTTTGGTTTTTGGGAAGTTACCCGCGACAAAGAAGTAGTATGGAAATTTAGCGCACCTGGCTTTTATTGGAGAGGTTACAATTACCTAAAAAATTCTCCAGAAATAGAAATATTGGGTTTATAGATTATCTTATTTGAATACGACAATTAATTAAATACCCAAAATGATTTCCTCTGCTAAATTATCTTAAGTTAAAAAAATGAAGCATATTATTTATATCATTCTCCTACTTTTTGTTTCGTGTACGACAAAAAAGGAACCAGAGTTACATAAAGAAGAAAATGTCACTGATTTAGAACCAATACCAGTATTTGAAAAAGTAGCAAGTAGTTCTAGTCATTTAGAATTTACCAACTCAATAAAAGAAAATGTCGCAACACTAGACAATCTATTTAGTTTTGACTATTTCTATAATGGTGCAGGGGTTGGGGTTGAAGACCTAAACAACGATGGTTTATTAGACATATTTTTTTGCGGCAACCAAGTACCCAATAAATTATATCTGAATAATGGCGATTTACAATTTACTGATATATCAGAATCATCAGGAATTAATATTGGTAAGAATTGGTCTAACGGTATAACATTTGTTGATATAAATAATGATGGCTACAAAGATATTTATGTATCACAAGGAGGGCCAAAAGATAGAAACAATCGTAAAAATCTGCTTTATATAAACAACAAAGATTTAACATTTACTGAAAAGGCAGAAGAATACGGATTAGCAGATATGGGCATTTCAACGCAATCAGCATTTTTCGATTACGATAACGATGGCGATTTAGATTGCGTTGTAATGAATGAAAATGAAATTTATGGCGTAGATCCTATAAATTTTTACAAAATAGTGGCTAACAACAAGGATGTCAAATATTTCAACAGCTCACATATTTACAATAATGATAACGGCAAATTTGTTGACGCAACCATATCTTCTGGAGTTCAAAATCCAATTTATGGCCTAGGGTTGTGTGTAAGTGATATTAATAAAGATGGTTGGCTAGATATTTACTTTACCAGCGACTATTATATACCTGATGCTTTATACATAAACCAAAAGGATGGTACATTTTCAGAAGAAATTAAAAATTATACCCAACAAATATCTTACTACGGAATGGGTATTGATATTGCTGACATCAATTCAGATTCTAAGGAGGATATTTTTACTTTAGACATGTCTTCAAGTGATCACGTAAGAGCTAAAACCTTAATGGCATCAATGAATACAAAGAGATTTGACTATCTGATAAACACTGCAGGTTTTCATTATCAATATATGTTCAACTCCTTGCAGCTAAATCTTGGAAATAATAAATATAATAACATCGCCCAACTTACAGAAACAGCAAATACAGATTGGAGTTGGTCTGTTCTAATGTCAGATTTCGACAATGATGAGGATAATGATATTTATATAAGTAACGGCTATAGAAAATATGCACTTGACAATGACCTTCAAAACAAAGTATTTGCTACCCAACAAAAATTTGGTCGCAATGTACCTTTAGAATTGAAGCAAGAACTTTATGAAACTATGCCAACTGAAAAACTTCAGAATGTATTATTTGAAAATGAAGGCAAGCTTGACTTTAATGAAAAGGCAAATATTTGGGGATTAGGAGATTTTTCATACAGTAATGGTGTAGCGCAAGGCGATTTAGACAATGATGGTGACTTGGACCTCATAGTTAATAATATGGATGAAAACGCCTTTCTTTATAAAAATTTGACTTCAGATAATAATAAGGGCAATTATCTAAACATAAAAACAATTGGTACTACTTCAGAGCCTTATTGTAATGTTGAAATTAAATATGCCGGAAAATCTCAGTTCGCCGAACAAAAAAGAGTTCGAGGATATATGTCTTCCCAAGAAAATGAACTTCATTTTGGACTTGGAGAACATATGAAAGTAGATACTGTGTCGATTACTTGGTTAAATGGAAAAACAGAACAGCTATTTAATGTGAAAACAAATACGACGGTAGAGTTTAACATTATAAATGCCATAAGCACCGTAAATAAGAGTAAAACAATTGTCCCAATTTTCGAATCAATTAACCCTAATTCGATAGGTTTAGATTACACACATAAAGAAAATAATTTTAACGATTTTAGTTCAGAAATTTTACTCCCATATAAGCAATCTACTTTTGGCCCTTTTATTTCAAAGGGCGATTTGAATGGTGATGGGCTCGTTGATTTATTCATTGGAGGAAGTTCAAATCAACCAGCATATTTATATTTTCAAACATTAAATGGGTACCAGAAAGAAATTCCAAAAGTATTCGAGAT
>CAXBIJ010000017.1:0-19981 GCA_963975675.1 uncultured Maribacter sp.
TTGTTCTGAAGAATAAAAATTCTTCAAGTAGATATCCTGTTTATGAACCACAGTTCCGACAGGCAAGGATTTCAAAGCTTGAAACCAGGCACCGTGCATATCCTCAAAATCGGATGCCGAAAGGGAATAGATTTCAGGTAAATTCCCTTCATAGCAAAGGACAACATTGCCATTATTGGCAAACACGATATTGTCTTGAATATCTGCTATTGGTTGATATGCCGAAAGGTTAATCTTGTTCATAATCAGTTCCGGAATTTCTTTTGTTACTTATGATTCTTGGGAAGGCATTGGCCATCTGAAAAAGTTGTGGGTTTTGGTTGATTCTAGTTAATGCGATATATAATCCAGCATTGAAAATCAGTATACCGATAATCAGTACAAAGCTGAAAGAGAATATGATGATTAACAGCGAGGCAAGAATGGAAACCATGATTAAAGAAAATAGAGAAATGGGCAGGCCAAATATGACTGCCCGCTTCCTAATATTCTTATAGACCTCGAATTTTTTCATAGTGCTTGGAAATTAAATCCCTCTTAGAGGGTTAGACTACGATTGAAATCAGATACGTAAATATGCCAACAACTGCACCTGCAATAAGGACGAAGACAAGAACCCTTGTTATCCCTTTTTTTAGGTCTGCGTTTTCCCCAAAGAAGTGTCCTGCGTTAAATAGGAAACCTATAAGGAATATGACCCCTAAAATGATGGGGAAAATTGTTCTGATGGTATCAGAAACATCATTTACAGAATCTTCAATGCCACCAATTTGAGCAAAAAGCGAAGTTGATAGAAGCGAAAGAAATGTTGCCAAATAGATTGATTTTTTCATAACAGAAAAGTTTAGATTTTTGATTCGTTTTCATTATTGGAAATTTACATATATTTGGTTATAATATATTGATAATCAAATATTTGTGAATAAAATATTATTTGTATTCAATTGAATTCAGTTGCTATTATTTGGCATCAAATTCTATGAAATTTTAAGTCCAAGTTGTTAATAACCTTGAAAATAGAAATGAAAAAAGCACTCAAAAACGTCAGTTTTGTCTTTTTGCTCCTGCAACTATGCATCATTTTTGGTCAGGAAACTGCAACGCAAAAAATAATACTAATTGACGTCGGACACGGTGGAAAAGATTCTGGTGCCATCGGAATAAATAAAATTCAAGAAAAAGATGTTGTACTCGATATTGCTTTGGAAATTTTGAGCTTAAACAAACAATCTAAAACGCCATTGGATATTTACTTGACGAGATATAGTGACACACTTATTTCGTTATCGGATAGAACTAAGTTGGCCAAGGTTCTAAAAGCAGATGTGTTTATCTCTTTGCATTGCAATCATTCGAATAATCCAAATGCTAGAGGAATTGAAGTTTACGTGGCAAATACTATTTCACAATATTCAAAAGAGGCCACTTGGTTGGCTTTTGAGTTGCAAGCTTCGTTCAAAAGGCAGTTGGGATTTGAAAGTAGAGGTGTCAAGTTTGCAAATTTTCAGGTATTACGAGAAACTCTAGATTATTTTCCAGCTGTGCTTTTGGAATTGGGTTTTTTGAGTAATCGAGATGAAAACAAATATTTTTCAAATCTCTCTAACATACGATTGTCGGCATTGTCAATTTTACTAATTATTCAAAAGTATTGAAACTATGAAAGATATATTTATAGTACTAACTAAAAGTCTTAAGGCTATAATTGAACATTTTATTTCAGAAGTGATTTTGTTATATAAATCTTTTCGAAGTTGATTACTTTCTTTTATCCCCAGCGCCATCATCAAAAGACACCAAATTGAACAATTCTCGCATTCGGCTTCGAACTCGATGACCATACCGTTCTTCTAGTTCATCGGCACCGAGGTTAGTCGTAGCGTGTGTTTTGATTTTATGTTTGGTCTGAAGATAAAGCTCGTATCGAGATAAAAGTACTTCTCCCATCACATTAAGATCCTTACCATAAAACCTTCCAGGTGGCTCGATGCCTAAATCATCAAAACAGAAAAATTTAGTATTCCCATATTCCTCAATCGTTTTAAAACCAAGATGGTTAAAGCTAAAGGCTATATTTCGGCATGGAATTACCTCGTAGGGTCTTTGCGTTGGCACAATGTGCCGAAGTAGTTTCATTAACGTAGTTTTTCCGCACCCTACTGGTCCAGAAAGTAGAATTCCTTTGTTTGGATCAATATCATCCTTCTGACAATTTTCTTTGTCTTTAATGAAATAATAGCACAGTTTACGAATGATAACCAGGTCTTCGTCATAGATTCTGAACTCTCTACCAAAAAGTGATTTCCCTTTCGCATTCAAATAAATCAGAATCTTATCAAAATCATAGAGAACGCTATTACCATCAAACTTCCCAAGAGAATATTCCATTGCACCTTCGGTAATTTTAGAGGGGTTGTCCATAGTTTTTATTTTTAGTGGTTCGCAAGTTGTCCTTGATTCGGGACACTTGTTTTTTGTTTGGTTTGTTTTCCTCTTCAAATAATTCGGCTCTGTCCATCCAATTTGTTGCCAGGGCACGCCAATCTCGAATTTCATTTCCATTGCTTGTCTGCCAGTTCCGGGTTTCATAATACTCGAAGTATTTTTTTCCTTCATCAGCATTAAAACCTTTTTCAATAAAAAAATTAATAACGGCCTGCCAGCCCTTTGGTTGTTTTATATTGTTTACTTGTTTGGTATTGTTTATAGTAGGTCCCAAAGTAAGTCCCCTAGTGGGACGGTACTGTTCCGCGACCTGTTCCAATATGGGATTGTACTGTCCCTTTATCGGTCCATTTTTGGGACGGTACCGTTCCTCCACCTGTTCCAATATGGAGCTGTACCGTCCCATAGCAGGTTCATCACTTGTACCGATAATGGACATCTTGATCTTACTTCCTTTGTAAGGACTGTTGGAAGGAAAATAGGAAAGGTAGTCCCAAGAATCAAGTTCTCTAACACACCTGTGATAAGAGGATTTTGAGCCTATTTTTGACACAAGCATCAGATCCCTTCGGTTCACATAGAATTCATCCGCAAAGCGGCTGCTGTTCCATTCCTGGAACAGCGCCATATACAAACTGATATGTGTGGGATTTAAACGGTCATCCAAAAAGAACTTTTCAAAAGCCGCATTAAGTAGCTTTATATAGTTCATCGCTTAAGAATTTAGACCGTGTTGCACACGATTGGAATCCATTACATTTTGAATTTCTTCGGAATCGTAATATATGATTCCGCCAACCTTCGTGTAGGGCAGGGTACCATTGATTCGAAGATTCTGTAATGTCCCTGGACTAACTTGAAGTAAGTCCATTACTTCGGATGATTTTAGATACTTCTTCAGTTTTCCTGTTGCTTGCTTCGCAAGAAGATTTTTAATGTCATCGAGCAATTCCATTTTGAAATCCCGAAGATCGTCGGTAGTAATAATACTTGTCGGCATAATAGAAGGGTTTTAATAGAAAGGGGCTATCTGATTTTTAATTTTAGTTGATAGCCCCTGACTTGATTTGACTTTCGTTCCACAAAACTGAGAAGTAGTCACCGATATATTTCCATAGCTATGATAGAGGTGGGGAAGTTTTTTAGACATTTTTTTTGGCGATTTTTGGTTCATTTTATTCCCTACTCCACTGTCCGGACGCACCAAATACGCTCAACTATCATCCCCAAAGGCTCCAAAACAAAATCTCCCACCTTGGGATAGAGGTGGGAGATTTAGATTCAGTCATCCAAGGCCTCCATCCGCTGCTTGAGCATCTCGATAAGCTTGTTTAGAAACTTGGTCCTCCCGGTCTTTCTTGAGCGAATCTCGATAAAGGTGTGGTAGTAGTTCCCAAGGTCCACATTATAAAAATGTTCGAAGTGTGCCGCCAGTTCTTTGATGTCCAGAGTCCCACTATTTATCGTGTTACTGGAATGTAGGGCATAGATGAGCTCGATCAGGTCGGTCTTGCTCCCGGTCCAAAATAGTTTTGATGGTTTTTGCATAAGGATAGCTTCGGGGTTTTCTAGGAGATTGTTCAAATTGTCTACTTCGCCCTGTAGGTACACGATAAGCATATCATAAGCCAATATGGTGGCTACGGTACTATCGTGACAGGTAGAGAATTCATTATCCGTCAAAAAATGAAAAGAGTCTGCAGGAAGTCTTATGTCTCTATTTCCCCTGACAAAATATTGTTCATCTAAGGAAATGGCACCGCGATGGTAGTAATTATAGAATTCTAGGTTATCATTAAAAAAGGACTGGAGTCTATCAATTTGGAATTTAAGATATTTGGTTTGGGCCTTATGATTACCTATAGGTCGTTTACACTCAATTTTGAATAACCTTACGTAATAAATAAGCTTACTGAAAATCTTGGGTTTGACATGTTTAAAAAAGTAGATTTCATCGGCTTGTGAATCAAATTTTTTGTGGATGATATTCTTTTGTAGTTTTTTGATACAATTTTCTACCAATTCAATACCTTTTTCTGCTCTATAGAGTATGTCCTTCCCATTATGCTCCAATGTTTCCAATTGGGTCTCAAATTCCGTTAGCAGCCTTAAGTATTCCATGATGATTAAAATTTATCATTTACCGTATATAATTCTAGACCTTTTTAATGTATCCTTTTCTTCAATTTGGATATAGGCACACTTGTCATATTGTTTGATTTGATATAGCAATATTGTCATAATGTAACAGCCTTGCAATAATTCATGTTACGCATTTTATAAGATCATTTGCATTTTACGTATTGAGGAGTTAATCCCATATTTCATACCTTTTAAAGTAATATTTTGACAATTACATAATTTTTTAACATTAATTTTTATGTTTAATTAGAATATTATGAAAAAATTCCCTAATTATAAACAACTGGATTCCTGGGATTGTGGCCCCACAAGCCTAAAAATTATAGCACAACATTTTGGAAACAAAATCGATATTGAAAAAATAAGAAGGGAAATAGATTTTGAAAGAATTGGTGTTTCGCTTAATTCTTTGGAATCCGCTGCAGAAAAAATTGGGTTCAATCACCATTCTATAATGGTCACTTTTGATGATCTAAAAAACAAAGCCCCGTTACCTTGTATCTGTCATTGGGCACAAAATCATTTTTTGGTGGTTTATGCTATTAAGAAGAACAAGGTATATATCTCAGACCCCGGGAAAGGGAAGTATGCCTTAAGTATTAAGGAATTCTTACAAGATTGGTCGACCAATTCACAGAAAGAACATGAACCGGAAGGAATTGCCATGCTTCTAGAACCGAATGAACTTATAGGCACACAGTATATAAGTGACGGTAAAAAAAGCCATACCCATATTTATAATTTCTTTTTTAGGAGACTATTGAACGAAAGGAAAGTTCTTTATTCTTTAATGTTCGGTTTGGCCGTAGCCGGTATTCTACAAGTTTTGTTGCCTATAATGACCCAATCAATTGTTGACCAAGGAATATTTTTCCAAGATAGACGCTTGATATGGGTGTTGATCATAGGACAGTTCTTTTTCTTGCTTATCAATTTTTTAGTGGAAATCGTAAGAAAATGGATATTACTTTTTTTATCGATGAAATTAAACCTACAATTAATGGAATCCTATTTAAGTAAATTGTTATCCCTACCGATTTCTTTTTTACAGAGAAGAGCAAAAGGGGATGTAATCAATAGAATCAATGATTCGAATAAAGTAGAATCTTTTTTGACAAAGCATTTATTAGATTCCTTATATGATGCCACTATATTAATAGTGCTATCTATTCTATTATTCATTTACAGTCCACTAATTTTTGGAATTTTTATTGTTGGTAGCCTAATGTATGTATTATGGGTCTCCTTGTTTATGAAAAGGAGGGCGACCTTGGACCATGAGTCTTTCGGGCTTAAATCAAAAGGACAAGGATATGAGCTGCAACTAATCTCCAATATTGCGGATATAAAAACCAGTGGTTCTGAAAATCGAAGGAAAAAGGAATGGTACGAAAATCAGCTTAAAATTATAAAAACTAAGACAAAATCCCTCAAACTTCAAAATGCCCAAGAGAATCTAGCCGACATTATAAGAAGTAGTGTCAATATATTTATACTGCTGATATCCGCATTGGCGGTAGTTAACGGAACTATGACCCTAGGAACCATGTTGGCCATACAGTTTATTCTTGCACAGACCAATATACCACTTAATAGAAGTGTTGACTTTATGCTTGAGCTTCAGGAAACAAATCTTGCCATGAGCCGTTTATCTGAAGTGTTTAGAGAGGAACCAGAAGATATTTCCGAAATGAACATTTCCTTGCCCAAAGGCTCCTTCGATATCGTCCTTGACGATATATCGTTTGGATATCTTGGACAGAACAATTCTATATTTAATGGATTAAGCCTTACGATAGCATCAGGTAAGACAACAGCTATTGTAGGCGCTTCAGGTTCGGGCAAAACAACATTGTTCAGATTGATACTAGGTTTTAGAGAACCTTCAAAAGGACGTATTACTCTTGGAGGTGAAAACCTTAATCAAATAGGTATTTCAGATTGGAGAAAACGATGCGGTACCGTTCTACAGGATGGAAAAATATTTGATGACAGCATTATTCGGAATATCACGGAATCAAATTCAAACGAGAAATTAGACAAAATACGACTTAAAACTATTCTAAAGTGCACAAAACTTGATGAAATTATTTCCGATTTACCTAACGGACTTAATACAAGAGTAGGAGAGAAAGGTATACTGTTATCTGGAGGGGAGACACAACAGGTTTTAATTGCGAGGGCACTATATAAAGACCCTGATTTCCTATTTATGGATGAAGCCACATCAGCTTTGGACGCTACAAATGAATCAGAAATAAAAAAGAACATCAATTATTTTACTAGGGAGAGAACGGTTGTAATTATTGCACATAGACTTTCCACGGTAGTCAATGCAGACCATATAATTGTACTGGATAAAGGCAAGGTTATCGAAATGGGCAATCATATAGAACTAATGAAAAATGGTGGCAATTATTCACGATTGATTAAAAACCAGCTAGGAAATGGATAACGATACAGATGTTTCACTCGGCACATCGGAATTCATGGGAAGGACATCTAAACGTTTCCTAACCTATGGAAATGCCCTGAGTTTATTTACAGTAGCCACCTTAGTAATCTTTGGCTTCTTTGTATCCTTCAACCAGACCATTGAGGCGGAAGCATTAATTACAAGTAATCCACCACCTGTTACCTTATTAGCAAGAATAAATGGCAAAATTCAGGAAATAAAAATAAGCTCCGGTGATACCGTAAAAGAAGGTGAGGTGTTGGCCGTGTTAGAGTCATCAGGAGAATTCAGGGACGTTTTACATCTCGATAGCTTATTAGCTATTGATAAAGCTGTGGCTATAGATATTACTAAACTACTAGAGTATTATCCTGTCAATCTAAGACTAGGTCCAACCATACAGGAGTCCTATACTTCTTATATGGAGTCTTATTTATCCTATATTTTATTACGGAGTATGGAAATAGAGAACGGAAACATTTATAGTCTGAAAGAACGAAAAACGTTGACCGAGAAACAGATTTCATCTAAATATCAGCAGCTCGAAACTTCAAGGGATAAGGTTAAGTCCGGTAAAATGAATCTAAATAGGTATCTCCAATTATATAAGAAGGGAGTGTTCTCGGAAAATGAGATGGAAATAGAAAAAAGGAACTACCTGGATCTTTTGAGTCAGAAGTTGAAAACCCAAGAGGAATTGGAAGCATTGAGTATTTCCTTATCTGACCTTTCCAACCAGACTAAAAGTTCGCAATCATATTTGACAAGTAAATATGTTATGAGCTCCTCCAAACTTCAATTGGACCGGCAGACTTTAATTTCCCAAATACAATTTTGGAAGCAGCAGTACTTATTTTCTAGTCCAATATCTGGAACTATTTCCACATACGATTCTTGGTATAAAAACCAAGAGGTTAAAAAAGGCGAAAACATTTTTACCATCGTCTCAAATACCAGTGATCATATTTTTGCAAAATGCAAAGTTCCAATACAAAATACAGGTAGTTTAACTAAAGGACAAAAAGTATTACTTCATGTAGACAATTATCCTTATCCGGAATGGGGGGCATTGGTAGGTACCATCAAAACTATATCTTCTGTTCCTAAATCAGGACCTGTCCCATATTATTTGGTAGATATAGAACTGAAAAGTTTGACCACCAACTTTGATAAGGAATTGCAGTTCAAACACAATATGAACGGAAAGGCATTTATTCTATTACACGAATTAAGTCTCTTCCAACGCGTCATGTTCAATTTAAGAAAAACATTCCTGCAATAATGAGCAAAGTCTTATATCATAGTAAATACGTTCAGCTGATTGTAATTCTCCTAATTTCCTGTGATTTAATTTCTCAGCAATTTCAGAATAACGATTGTGAAAGATTATTTGTGGAAATGAGTTCATTGCCACTTTCTGAAAGAATTTATAAGTTGAACGATTTTGAAGGAACTTCCGAATGTGCGGAAAATGCTGCAAACCTATTATCTAAACAAGCCAAAATCGAAAGAGATACCCTTACCTTATCCAAGGTTTATGCAATTATGGCTTATCGAACGAATCCAAAGTATAGTCTTACTTACGCTGATTCCTTAATTAATATAAGCCGTAACCCAAGTGATTATTATTTTCTTGAAAAACATATTATAAAAGGATATGTGTACTATTTCCTCGAAAATCCATTAGCCGCTTCCCATGAATTTGCAAAATCATACAATCTAGCAAAGGAATATGATGATTTTGATGTTGAGGCAAGGTCACAGATATGGATTGCCACAACTAAAGAAGCTCAAGGAGGAAGCGCCCAAGCTTTAGAAATTTATTTCAATGCTCTTGAGGATATTGAAAGTTGGAAAACAACTGACATCGAAACTAAATCGGAATTAAGATCATCGGTTTTACAAAGTATCATCGTGCTAGAATTAAATAGAAAAAATCCTGTGAATGCGGAGTATTATTTGACCCAATTCAAAAATATTCTTCAATTGTTTCCTAATGAATATCAAGAGCAAAAATCTCGCATGTGGGACGGAAAATTAGCGTATTTGAAAGAAGATTACAACACAGCTTATGACATTTTAAAAAGAGAACTAAATACGACACACGGCTCGGAAAAATTGGATTTACTATTTACAATGGGAGAAATTCAAGGTAAAAAGAGTAATCACCTTTTAATGAAACAAAATTTTAACCGTTTCGATTCGGTTTCCGTGGCGTTCAATTTACCGCCAATACCGGAGAGCAAAAATGTATATCACTTTCTTTTGAATGAGGCTATAAAAAATAATAGTAAAGACAAGCAATTGGAATATTATGATAAGCTTATCTCAATTGACAGTTTTCTAACTGCTAACAAAAATGCATCCGATTTAATTGAACTACCTGGGTATTCCATTAAGGATATCCGGAATGAGAGAGATAAGCTAATCAATAGGTCTAATAAAAAGGATTATGTTCTTATTTTTTTAGGAATAACCACATTTGTAATCATAGTATTACTTATATTTTATTTTAGAAAATATATTAATGCGCAAAAATCGTTATCCGATTATTTGGATAATGGACCCATTGAAGTAAAAACTAGCTCGAAAGGAATAAAACCGTCTGGAAAATCTACCGCAAAAAAAATAGATAAGGAAATAGAAGCTTCTGTAAAGATTGCGCTTCATAAACTTAATATTTGGGAAGCAAACAAGGGGTTTACGGATAAGGATGTCGATATGAATATTTTAGCCAAAATATTTAAAACCAATAGGACCTACATATCAAAGGCCGTTAATGTATATAAGAATAAAAAATTCAGGGTATACATAACTGATTTAAGAATGGAGCATTTTGTTCAAACAACCAAAAAGGACTACGATTATAAGAACAAAAACCTTAATACAATTTTGGAGGAATTCGGTTTCAACTCAATCGACACTTTTAATCGTGCCCTCAAAGCTAAGCTCAACAATAACAATATTACACCCGCTATGTATATGAAAGAAATTATCAAACGCAATACGTAAAATGCGTATGCGATTGCTTAATTATCAAGATTTTAAAGTCTTTGTTAATTATATTTATCAAAACTAATAGTCATTGAACTAAAGATGCCATATTATGAAAAAATTAGAAAAGAGTATCGGAAAAAAACTTACAAAAACTCAAAAAAATCATGTTATAGGAGGCACACCACCACTTGAAAAAAAAAGAACCACTAAAAAAATATAATGCTGCATATAATTTCATTTATGAAATTATATGCAGAAATGTTAGGATAGAGATTAGATGAAATTTTAATATATATTAAAGTTATCATTATGCCTCTACCATTTATGATATTCAAACTTAACTGTTCTATAATTATTCGAACTTGATAATTAATGAATATGTCTGTATGTTATTTGTGTTACCAATTCAAATTAATTTCATTTAGAGATATTTCGAATCTTAAAATAAAGAGTAAAATATGAAACTTCTTTTTGCGACCATTCTAGGTTCAATTACATTTTGCTCCTGCTCACAGGAACCTGAACCATTGTTTGTTTATCCTTCATTGCAGAATATCACAGAAATTGTTAATGAACATAATATTGACTACGAAAACAATTTTTTAAATCTTGAAAGTACCTCAAGCTCTGAGACAAAATATTGGTTAAAAAAACAAGATAGCATTGTAAAAAAATATTACGACATGCATGGCTTGGAACGTTTTAATAACAACTTGGATGAGATAGGAAATATTAATAGCCCAGATTATTATTGGTTAAAGAATAGTAGCAAAGAATTTTTTTATTGGGGAGATAACGATTCTACCCAAGTATTATATATGGGATCTAAACCCTCCAATATTGTAAAACCAATTTTTTCGGCAACTTATGATAAAACAATTCACTTCTACGCGCCTAATATTGAAGGCACAAAATATATACTATTTGTAAGCGATGAAAATGGGGATTATTTACGCGTTAAAGATATAGCCACAGGTGATACCATATTCGAGACGGACAAGGATATGAATACTCAGCAAGTTTCATATGCTATATGGGCAAGTGAAGATCAAATAATTTATACGGGGTGGCCTAATCACGAGAACTCGAAAGATTCTTATTTGGCAATAGCCAATATTTCTACGGGGAAAACAAAAACAATTTTTAGCGGAAATGAAATAGCTGAATATAACAACGAACATTTTTTGCGACCTAATATTAGATATGGTTCTGATGTCCTGCAAGCTGTTATCGTTAACGGTGGAGAGCAATATAACGGTTATAATACCTCACTACAGAACATTGAATCAAATCCTAATTGGAAACAAGTTATGCATGAGAAGGATAGTGTTATATATTATCCGACGGAAAGAAATGGCATGATGTATTTTTTAAGATATAAAAATGGTGAAAAGACACTGGTTAAAACCACAGTTGAAGACATTGGCCACCCTGGAAAGGATATAGTTCTTTTTAAAGCAGAAAATCAAGCGGTAATTACTGATTATGCAGTTACGGAATCTAAAATTTATGTAATTACCTCAAAATATGGAATAGACAATAGATTATATGCAATAGATAAGAATAACAATGCGGAATTATTGAATTTGAACTATCCTATATCTGGATTACGATTCTATCATACCGATGCTTCATTAACGTCAATTGTATTGCTGCAATCCAGTTGGAGAGAAAACTATGTTTTTATCAATGTTGATGATTCATTAAATATTCAAATTAACCAGGAAGTCACTAGATATACTGCAGAAGAATTTAAGGACATAGAGAATGACATTGTTGAAGTTAAGTCTCATGATGGAACGATGGTTCCAATGACAATAATTAAGCCTAAAAATTTTAATACCAATAGTTCCAATAAGGCCATAATTATGGCTTATGGTGCATATGGCATAACCGTAGAACCATTTTATAATGCCGCCATATTGGATTTTGTGAGAAAGGGTAATGTTTTTGCCGTTGCACATGTAAGGGGTGGCCCTGAAAAAGGATTGAAATGGTATACTAGTGCTATCAAGGAAAATAAAAAAAATTCATGGAAAGACCTCTTATCATGTTCTCAATACTTAAAGGATTCTGGATATGTCAATACAGATAAATTAGGGGTGTATTTCGCTAGTGCCGGTGGTGTGACAGCCGCTATGGCAATAAATGAAAATCCTGAAATGTATAAAGCTGCAGTTGGTGAAGCTCCGATGTTGAATCCATTGAGATTAGGTTATCAACCGAATTTCAATGCAAGCGACAACGATTATGATTTTGGAACCAAATCTACATTAGAGGGGTTTAAATCCCTTTTGAAACTTGACCCCATATTAAACCTGAAGAAAAATAGAAGCTATCCCAATACGCTTATAATAAGTGGAGGACAAGATGAATTGGTGCCAATATATGATGGAGCAAAATATATAGCATTTTTACAAAGTCAGAAAATAAAAACGAATAATGCTTACCTACTGGATGTGGTTAAAGATGAGGGACACAATTTATCTCCTTTGGAAACAACCAGGAAAGCACTGTTCTTTTTTAACAATGAGCTCTAGACATAATTTATACTTCTTATTCTTTAAAGGGAAAAAATGTTTTTCAGCCGTAAAAATTACTTATTTTTCAATTTTAGTCTTAAAAATTCCATGTCTCGGTTTTGTTTCTATTAACCATTGATCGCCATCGATTCCTATAACAATACATTTTTTGGTTAAGTCCATAATATCTCCGTAGGATATACCGGTATAGCAACTGAAAATAAATAAATCTCTTACGATAGATAGCCTTTCTATGGAGGTGGAAATATCTATTATCCTTTTAAGTTCGTGTTTAGTCAAAAATTCCCGTTCTCTTTTTTCTAACCGTGGCTTGAATTTTACGAAGGGATTCCGCGCAATCCATTCCATGTAAAATGCAAGCGTAACCATTCTCCTGAGTCTAAGGTCACATCTGTATCTCGATGAATAAAGTTTGATTGAAAGCTTTCAGTAGTTATAACTTAAGAATGACTATAAAGTTTTTTATTTTAGAACTTGTAACCAGTTTTTTAATTTTAACTATAAATCTAGAATGAATTAATTCTTCTGAAGATTTGACTCGTCTTCTTCGATTTTTATAATCACAAATTATATCTTTGGATTATCAGAAAGTAAAGCATTTTACTTTAAGGACATTTATGTAATCGTCAACAATTCGGTTAACAGTTTAATTTTAGTAAGTTTAACTAATTGATATTCAGATATTTGAAGGGTAGGGGTATAACCCTGCCACAACGATGAAACAAAAAAATAAAAGCGAGAGTTTCACTTTTCTAACTGCGATATATAGATTTACAACTAGAGTTGATATTTTTATACAAATCAATACTTAAACACTACAAATAGTTAAACTATTGTTAAAAAGGGGCGATTTAGGTGTCACTAAATTTTCAACCTTCTTTAAGGCCTTAAAAACATTGTATTTTTTGAAATATGGATAGTTCCTCTTTCTCCGCTTTAAGAAAAGCCTTATATCATATGATATAGGGCTTTCTGCATTTAGTATAGGATTGAAAATCTATTTAGACAAAAGCTAAGAGCTTTTTTGTTGACCTGAAATTTTCAGTATTACTACAAGTATTTTATGTTCAAGGCTGATTAGATAATCCTATTTTATTCAAAAAAGACCTTATAAACTCATTGTTTACAAGGTCTTTTTTTATTAATCTTTTTAATTAAAAAAGTATTAGTTGATTTCTTCGATTACACTACCGCAGGTGAGCATGTCATCACCATAATAAGGATTTTTAATATCCTTTTCAGTACTTAACCAGATTGCTCCATTGTTGTTGTTTGCCATCGGACATTTTTGAACATATAGTAACGAATTTGCTCCCTTGATATTCATAGCAATAGCAACTAAATTTTCATTTAATAGTACAAAATGTTCACGTTGATTTTTAATATTATCACTATTACCGATAGCATCAAGCATATCAATTGATTTATTAATATGTGATTGTTCCATCTTACCAAGATCTTTTGTCTTAGCAGCTTTCATAGCTTTAGAAGTCATTTTTGCAAATGTTGATACTTGCTCGTTATCAGTAGCAACGAAGGCATCTTTCATACTTAAATAGGGCTTTATGGTATTTTTAAAGCTTTGTGTAAACTTTTCTGAAAATTCTAGCCTCATTTGAGATATACCCTTGTTCATCATAGATTTTTTTCCTTGCAGTTGTGCTGCAGCATCTACAGTAAATATACCGTTGGTTACAACTTCATCACCGTTTTGTAGACCGGCACTAATTATATAATTTTCGCCATTTCGTTTGTCGAGAGAAACCTCTCGCATTTCAAAAATGGGCTCGTTAGGGTTTGTTTTGATATATACTAATGACCGTTCGCCAGTCCACATTACAGCAGTGGCAGGTACGTTAAGCATTTCTGATTTAACTGTTTTTCCTTGAATCTTGCCCGTTACGAACATGCCAGGTTTAAATAAATTGTCATTATTTTTTATGGTTGCTCTCACTGTTATAGTACGAGTCGCATTATTAAGTACTGGGTCGATAAATGATATCGACGCATCAAATTCTTTATTACTATATGCATTTGCGTAAATCTTTATTTTTTGACCTTCTTTTAGATTTGAAATTTGATTTTCGTAGGCATCGAACTCTGCCCAAACGGAATTTAGATTACTAACTTTTAAAATAGGCTGCCCTTGTTTTATATAATCGCCCTCACGTGCCATTACTTCTGATACAGTTCCATTAATCGTCGCATAAACAGGGAAGTTGTCACGGACCTTACCTGAGGATTCTATTGCGTCGATTTGAGTATCTGAAAGCTTCCAATTTTTCAATTTATTACGAACGGCTTTGTAAAGTGCAGGTTGTGATGCTTTTAAAGAAGCAGCTGTTAATAATTCTTGTTGTGCTGCAACAAGGTTTGGCGAATAAATAGTAGCTAAAAGTTGGCCTTTAGTTACTTTTTGCCCATTGTAATTCACATTTAGTTGCTCTATACGACCGTCAAAATAACTTGCTTGCACCGCGTTATTTTCTTCATTTGCAGCAATTTTCCCTGAAAGTGATATGATTCCATCTTTTTCCGAAGAGGTATTGCTCCCCACGATGGTAGTTTGAATATTTGCAAGCGACATTGCATTTTTAGACATTTTTATCTCATTCATTGCCAGCCCTTCTGCCCCTGTCTCAGCAAGAATTAAATCCATTCCACAAATAGGACAGTCACCAGGTTCTGGTAGCATAATCTGTGGGTGCATAGAACAGGTCCATACTTCTACTTGGGTTTCTTGAGAATGGTCATGTGCATCAGAATTTGTTGATTCTGAGTTCGATTCAGCACCATTATTTCCAAAAATAATCCATCCAGCAAATAATCCTACGATTACAGCAATCCCTATATATAAAACATTCTTTTTCATAGTAATGGTACTTAGAATTAAGTATTTAATAATCTTATAAATTTTATATTCTATTCCTTTTTCAATCTCGTAATCATCAATTTCATTTCTGCGATATGATAAGTATTATTCTATTGATATTGTTTTTAACCTCAATGCATTAGCAATAACCGATACAGAACTAAAACTCATAGCTAATGCTGCAATCATAGGAGATAACAGTATACCGAAATAAGGAAATAACACACCTGCCGCTATAGGTACACCGAGCGTATTGTATACCAATGCAAAGAATAAATTTTGTTTAATATTCTTCATTACACCATGACTTAACTTTCTAGCTTTTACAATACCATGTAAATCTCCTTTAACCAATGTAATCATGGCACTTTCTATAGCAACATCTGTTCCTGTTCCCATGGCAATGCCAACATTACTCTTAGCAAGTGCCGGAGCATCGTTTATTCCGTCGCCAGCCATTGCTACAATTTTACCTTGCTCTTGTAGTCTTATAACCTCATTCAACTTGTCTTCGGGTAACATTCCTGCTTTAAATCCTGTAAGATTTAGAGTTTTAGCAACTGCCTGTGCAGTATCGTGATTGTCACCTGTTAACATAATTACATCAATACCTATATCTTGTAATTCTTTAATTGCTTTCGCACTTGTCTCTTTAATTTTATCACCTATAACCACATAACCAGAGACTTTACCATCAATGGATAAGTAAGAAACAGTTTTGCCTTGTTTTTGATATGATTGCACTACGTTTTCCATCTCTGGGGTAATGGTAGCATTTGCATATGCCATCATTTTAGTGTTTCCTAAATCGAGTTTCTTTTGGCCAACCTTGCCTTCTACACCTTTTCCTGTAACCGCACTGAAGTTTTCGGTTTTTGAAATTTCAACTTTTTGTTCTTTACCATATTTTACGGTAGCTTCTGCAAGTGGATGCTCACTTGAACTATTTAAGGAAGCAATAAAATGTAAAATTTCATTTTCCTTAAAATTACTTCCAAACACTCCAATTTTCTCGACTGTTGGTTTTCCTTCGGTAATTGTACCTGTTTTGTCTACAATTAGTGTATCTACTTTGTTCAAATTCTCAAGGGCTTCTGCATTTTTAATTAATACCCCGTTTTGAGCACCTTTACCAACACCTACCATTACAGACATTGGTGTTGCCAAGCCTAAGGCACAAGGGCATGCAATAATCAGAACAGCAATTGCATTGACTAAAGCATAGACATAAGTAGGTTCTGGCCCCCAAACTGCCCATATAGCAAAAGTTATTAACGCAATTATCACTACCACTGGAACAAAATAACCTGATACCGTATCTGCTAATTTTTGAATAGGTGCACGACTACGGCTGGCATCGTTTACCATATGTATGATTTGAGATAGTAAGGTGTCACTGCCTACCTTTTCAGCTTTCATTAAGAAAGATTGGTTTCCATTGATTGTTCCGCTACTTACCTTATCATCTTTTTCTTTATTAACTGGAATAGGTTCTCCAGAAATCATCGACTCATCAACCGTAGTTTGACCTTCTGTAATTTTACCATCCACTGGTATTTTATCGCCTGGCTTCACCCTTAATATATCTCCTTTTTGAATCTGGTCTATAGCGACTTCTTCGTCTATACCATTAACTACTCTAATAGCTTTATTGGGAGCGAGTTTTAATAATTCTTTTACTGCAGAATTAGTTTTACTATGCGCACGAGCTTCTAAAACTTGACCCATTAATACTAAAGTAAGAATGACTGTAGCAGCCTCAAAGTAAACGTGAACTGCACCAGACATGGTTTTAAATTGCTCAGGGAAGAAATCTGGGAACAACATACCAAATACACTAAAAAGCCATGCAACACCTGCGCCAATACCAATTAGTGTAAACATATTAAGATTCCATGTTTTTATACTTCTATATGCACGTTCAAAGAACATCCAAGTTGCATAGAAAACAACAGGAATTGATAGGCCAAACTGAATCCAGTTCCACCATTTCTGTTCCATAATATCATATAATGGATTGTTTGGAATCATCTCACTCATTGCAATCAAGAAGATTGGTAGCGTGAATCCTACGGCTATCCAAAATTTCTTCACTAATTTTAAATAGGTTTTTTCTTCGGAAGAAAGGTCTGGTAGCATCGGCACAAGATCCATTCCACAAATAGGACAAGCTCCTGGTTGGTCTTTTATTACTTCTGGATGCATAGGGCATGTCCATTGCTCATTTGAAGTAGCTAATAAGTTTTGTTCTTCAATGAGATCCATTCCGCATACCGGACAATCACCAGCTTTATCGTATGTTTTATCACCTTCGCAATGCATGGGACAGTAGAAAGTTCCTGTTCCCTTTCCTTTTGGAATTTCTTCTTTTTTTATTTCGTGATGGTGATGGTCTCCTAAATTATAAATACTGTATGCGCCCCCATCGTCTA
This sequence comes from uncultured Maribacter sp., assembly GCA_963975675.1. Taxonomy (GTDB): domain Bacteria; phylum Bacteroidota; class Bacteroidia; order Flavobacteriales; family Flavobacteriaceae; genus Maribacter. Next base: position 17,887 of record CAXBIJ010000017.1, read on the forward strand.
GCAATGCTTTTTGAAATGTTTCTAGAGTAATGTGCGAATGCATTTCAATGGTAGCTTGCGCTTTCTCTAAATCTACAGATGCACTACTTACTCCATCAACTTCTGATAGTGTTTTTTCAACGTGACTACGGCAACCATTGCAGGTCATACCAAGTATGTGATAAGTGTGTTTCATTTTATTTTTTGATTTAAAGCTTCTTTAAGCTCAAGATAATCTTCAATAGAAATATCACCCTTTACATAACTTTTTTCAAGAATTTCTAAAATACTTTCAATTTTGGTTTCATCAACATCAGATTTTTAAATAAACCTGAAAAGTAAAACTGCATCTTTAAATAATGCCTGACTAAGGAAGTGGTTCAACACTAACCATTAACATAAGAAATCCACTTCCTATATCAGGGCTTTATTCTACACTATCTTTTAAGCCTTTCATATAATTAATTACCATCAACTTATCTTCTTCCGAAAAGATGGCATCCTTATGAATAAGCGTATAACTAAATAGTGGCATTTCATTGCTTTCAATCTGTTTAACGATAGATTTTAGCTTACTTTTTTTTCTTCTTTCTGAATAGGTGTCCCATTCATTAAAATTCAATTCTTTTTTTCCATCCTTAATATGGTCTTCTAAAAACCAAGCTACAGGTTGTATTTTATTATACCACGGGTAATAAGTGTTGTTACTATGGCAGTCATAACAAGATACCTGTAACTTGCTTTTTAACTTATTTTGAACGTTGTTAACTAACATAAAATCGGTTGCTGGAACGATATCACTTTGATTACGTTCTGTGGGAATAAATTGTATGCCCACAAAAGCAACTAGCAAAACCAACACTATGCTATTAACAATTTTCATCTAGTTAATCTCTTTTTGTACTTTACCACAGTTCAACATTTTGCTTCCATAGTAAGGGTTAAGAATTTCTTCGTTACATCTTTACTTAAAATTTTAAAATGCTCTCTTTGATGTTCCATTGGGCTCTCTGAAATATGTTCAGCATGCTCTACGGCATCTTCAATAATATCTTCAAGTTCTTTACTTTCACTATCAGTATACCTTGAAGCATCTAAGGCTTGAAGTGATTTAGTTAACGTTAATCCTAATTCTTTTCCCTTTTCATTATCATCCGCTACTAAGGCATCTTTTAGATTGAAATAGTCGGAAAGAATAGCTTCAGCTTTTGCATCTTTTGAAGTATTCATCGAGATTACTTGATTGTCATTCATTTCTGTTTCTACTGGGGCTGCTTCTTCAACTTTTTTTCCATCCTTACATGAAACTGTTACTATCATTGTAGTTGCAAGGGCAATCGTACCTAAACTTCTTTTTACTGTTTTCATATTATTTGTTTTTAATTATTTATTATTAATTGATTTTTAATTAGAACCGTATTGATAATCCACCACATACCATGTTTGTTATATAGAAATCTTAAACCATTGTTATTGTATTAAATAGTTAATAACAGATTGCTGCGTATAATAGGTTTTTACCGATTCAATTTGATTTAATTGAAATTTCAATTGTAATTCTTGAATATCTAAAACATCATTAAAATCTATGGTACCTGTTTCATAGTTTTTGATTAAAATTTCTTCTGCATCTTTAGCTTGATTCAAGTTCTTTTGTTGTGTATTGAATTTAATACGTGCTTGGTTACGTTGAGCTATTGCCGCTGAAAAAGCGGTTTTTAAAACATTAAAGCGTTGGTTTTTTTGAGTTTCAATTTCATTTTGTCGCAATTCATTCTGCCTAGAGATTGAGCTGTATTTGCTGTTGAAAATAGGAATGGATATGGTAACCATTGGCATCAGAACGTCTTTTCCATTTTCTATCACCTGCATATCAGTACGTTCGCTTACAGGTAAGTAATCTATACCGAAACCAATCATTGGTAAACCCTCACGTTTATTAAGTACTTCTGATTGAATTACAGATTCGTATAGTTTATCATACTTCAGTAATTCAGCATTTAATGATAGTGCTTCTGTGTTATATGATTCATTTTCTGTTGGTATTTCTAATACAGCCACCGGTTCAACAAATTCATTTTCATTGCGATTAAGTAAATTGTTAAACGCTGATTGC
>CAXBIJ010000018.1:0-19377 GCA_963975675.1 uncultured Maribacter sp.
GCAATAGGATATTTCTCATATAAATCAAGTCCCATTCCAACAAATTGAGCACCTTGCCCAGGAAAAACATATGCGTTCATAACTTTTAATTTTGGTGCATCAAAAGTACGTATTTTAGATAGATTGCTATATTGAAATTACGAACAGCCTCTATTCTGACTCTTTGAACCAACCTGAGTACATGATATACGCTTCTGCTATTCTATTTATTTCTCCTGAACTTAATTCGGGACTAATATCTTTTATTTTCTTTGCCGGCATACCTGCAAATATGCTTCCTGATGGCACATGGGTACCTTTTGTAAGAACAGCTCCGGCTGCTATAATGCTGTTGCTCTCTACGATACAATCATCCATAATAATGCTACCCATACCAATCAACACATTATCATGAACAGTACACCCGTGCACAATAGCATTATGCCCAATAGATACATTATTACCGATAGTTGTTGGCGATTTTTTATAGGTACAATGAATAACAGCCCCGTCCTGAACATTTACCTTATCGCCCATTTTAATAAAATGCACATCTCCTCTAAGCACAGCATTAAACCAAACGCTACATTGCTTACCCATTATAACTTCACCAACAATAGTTGCATTTTCAGCAATAAAGCAATCATCACCTATTACAGGGTCTTTACCTCTAACACCTTTTATCATAGTCTTTATTCGTTATTTAATTAAAATAAGATAGAAAATCTTTCTTTTTAGATGCAGACACCATAACCTCTTTTCCATTAGACATGACCACACTACCCCCTTTTCCTTTTCTATATTTCACTACCTCATTAACATTCACCAAAAAAGATTTATGCACACGGGCAAAAGGAAACTCCGATAAAGCATCTTCAAAATACTTTAAGGTTTTACTCACGAGTATTTTCTTATTCAGCAAATAGATTTCGGTATAATTATCATCGGCCTTACAATATAGAATTTCAGAAACATTTAATATTTGAAATCCGTCTTGCTGAGGCAAAGTCAATTTACCTTCAACCCCTTTAGATTTCGTAGTTAATACTTCACCCTCTAAACTAGTTTCTTTTTCACGAACACCTTCTACATAATTGACAGCATTAATTAATTCATCAATATTAATTGGTTTCGTTAAATAATAGGCAGCATGATTATTCAAAGCATCTTTTGCGTAATGATCATATGCAGTTACAAAAACTGTCTCAAAAGTTCTATCGGTCAGCTGATCTAATAAATCGAACGCATTACCAAAAGGCATCTCAACATCTAAGAAAACTAAATCAAGACTATTATTTTCAATGAGCACTAGTGCCTCTTTTATGGAGGCCGCCTCACCTACCAAATTTATACTCGGACAATATTTAGTTATGTAATTCCTCAGAATTTCTCTACTATTGGCCTCATCTTCGACCAGAATTGCTTTTAAGCTCATTTTTCTTTTTTTAATATGAAAAGCACCTTGGTACCTGAACCATCTATTTCTAAGTCGGATATTTCAATATCAACCTTATCGGCATACATATCATTTAAAATCGCAACACGTTTTTGAATTATACCCATTCCTTTAGATTTTTGTTTCTTTTGGTTTTGAGTTTTAATAGATGCAGATTTTTTACGCCCAATACCATTATCTGTAATACATATTGCAATTGATTTACTAGTGTTTTGCTTTATTGAAACTGACAACAAACCTTTAGTTTCTCTATATCTTAAACCATGCCATATGGCATTTTCAATGTAGGGTTGTAAAAGCATAGGTGGTATTTGATACTTTAAAATTTCTACATCCTCATCTACAATAATTTCATATTCGAATTTATCTTCAAATCTAGAATGCTCTAATTTCATGTAAAGTTCTAATTGCTGCAGTTCTTTTTCTAATGGAATAAAATCTTCTTCAGAATTTTCCAGTACTGAACGCATTAAAGTCGAAAAATCACTTAGGTACCTATTCGCACTACGCTCATCACTTTTAGAAATAAAATTATTGACTGAATTAAGTGCATTAAATATAAAATGTGGATTCATTTGTGACCTCAACGATTTTAACGCCAATAAATTATTGGCCAGTTTTTGCTGCTGATTACTTCGATAAAAGAAGAATGCTGCCAAAAGAGTTAATAGTAACCCGAAAATCAACGAATAAATAATCCATTGTTGACGCGCATTGCTCTCTTTTACCAACTCTTGCTCTGTTAATGCTAAATCATATTTACTTTGCGATAATTCTCGCTCTTGCTCCAAGCCTGTTAATCTATTTTGAGCGCTAGCAATTTCCCTATTAAATCTATTTGCCCTAGATATTTCTTGTTCTTTACGTACGTATAATGAATCGACCAAAGCAACATAAGATTGGTACGTGTCTAAGGCTTTAGTAAAATCACCTTTCTCTTTATACACCTCAGAAAGCTTTCTAGTGGCATCTTTTTGAACAACGAGATCATCTTCAAAATCAGCTTCAACAATACTTTTCTCTAGAAAAGGAATTGCTTCGTTATACTTATCTTGAGAGATATAAGCATTAGCTATTTTATAATTAATTCGTTGCGATGTAATTGTATCACCAAGTTCTAACTTAGTAAAACCAGCATTAGGTGTATTAAGTTTCTTTAAATCTTGCAGGCTATTTTTTCGCATAGTAATTTCTTCACTATACCTATTTTTAGCGTTGTAAAAATCAGCCACCTTTTCCTTTTCCTGTAAAGCTCTTTTAGGTGCTTGTTGAGTCGCTAACTCAAGTGAATTTCCATAGTAGGCTTCAGCTTCGATTGTTTGATTGCTTAAAGAGTATGTTTCTGCGATTTTAGAATTAAGATCTGTCATTTTCGACGTAATCTGATTCTTATTAGCAATTAGGAGCCCTTTATTATATGATTGAATCGCTTCAGAAATTTTCCCTTCTCCCTTTTTTGCATCGCCTAATAACTCATAACATTGCACACTTTGATACGAAGGCATTGATTTAATTTCCAATAATGGATTTAATAAATCAACAGTTTCTTTAAACCTCGCCGTTAGAATATAAGCCTTTGCTAATAATAATGAAGTTGCAATCGTCTTATTCGCATCTAAAGCATCCTCATAGTTATCAATAGCTAAATCTAATTGCTTATGGTATTGATATATTTCACCAAGTTTAGATAGTGATCTAGCCAATTCTTTCTTTTTGCCTCTTTTACCTAGTAAGGAAATTGATTGTGCTACAAAGTCAATACTTCTTTCAATATCTTGTGTTTTATATTTTTCGGCAGAATCTAGCATAGCTTGATGTTCTATAAAAATATCTGGCGCTGATTTTAATCTAGAGCTTGTTGATGAAGTTTCAAAATCTTCTACTAATATCAGAACATCATCATTTTGCCTAACGTTATATCGTAAAGTAACTATGTCTTCATGCTCAATTATAAGCACATCTCCTATTTTGGTTTTTATCTCAAATTCTCCAAGTCCGTTAGTTACTACTAAGTTCCCCATATTATTCGAAATTGACACACCAGAAATAGGTCTACCCGTATTTTTAGCTTCGACCTTACCCTTTAAATTAAACTTTGTAGCGTCATTTTGTATTTGAGAATAATTCGTAAACGTCCCCAATACAAAGCAGATAATTATGTAGAAAATTAATTTTTTCATTTGATATGATTACTGTAAACTTAGCTGATTTATAGGTCACAAAAAAATAGGTTAACTACCAAAAACAATCATTTAACCGCCAATTTAATTAGTTCACAAATTCAACGAACAACTTAACTAAGTGAGAAGGTACCTTCACTCATTTCTATTAGTTTGTGAATTAATTAGCTTTTAGTTTTAACCTCGAATTTAAAACTGAAATTATGAAAGCCTTCAAATTAACGGGAACCCTAGCAATAGCATTCCTAACATTATCGACAGCATTTGCCTGCAACACCAAAAACGAGAAAAAGACGATTACATTATTGGCTCAAGCAATTGAAACTCAAAAACCAAAAAAAGGCAATACTGTTCAAATAGCCTTATTATTAGATACCAGTAATAGTATGGACGGTTTAATTAACCAAGCCAAATCTCAACTTTGGGATATCGTAAATGAGTTTAGTTTAGCAAAATGCGATAATGAGACAAGACCCAATTTACAGATTGCACTGTATCAATATGGGAATGATAATCTTTCTGCAGATGAGGGGTATATTCAGCAGGTTTTAGCATTTAGTAGCGACCTTGATGAAATTTCTGAGAAATTATTTTCATTAACTACCAATGGCGGCGAAGAATATTGCGGTAAAGTTTTACAAACTTCATTGACTCAGTTACCTTGGAATAAAAACCCCGATTTATTACGCATGATATTTATTGCGGGTAATGAACCTTTTGACCAAGGGCGATACAATTACAAAACTGCATTGACCAATGCCAATGAGAAAGATGTTGTTGTGAATACCATTTTCTGTGGAAACTACGAATTGGGTATCAATACCAATTGGAAGAAAGGTGCAACATTCACCGGCGGAGAATACATGGCCATTGACCATAATAAAGAAGTAGTACATATTAAAACACCTTATGATGAAATTATCATAAAGCTAAATTCAAAACTTAACACGACTTACATTTCTTATGGCTCTTTGGGCAAATCAAAAATTATCGCACAAGAAGTACAAGATGGTAATGCACTAGCAATGCAAGAAGCTGTTGCTGTAAAAAGAGCTGTTAGTAAAAGCTCAAGACTTTACAATAATAAAAAATGGGATTTAGTTGATGCTTATGATGATGCCGAATTTGAAATCAGCTCTGTAGAGGAAGACGAGTTGCCTAATGAACTGCAAGGAAAAAGTGAGAACGAAATAAAGAAGTACGTTGAAATGAAGAAAAATGAACGAGAAGAAATTCAAAACGAAATAATGGAATACAATTCTAAGCGATTAGCTTTTATCGCCGAAAATCAAAAAAGCAGTAACTCAGGTGAGCTAGAAAATGCTATGATCAAAGCCATTAAAAAACAAGCTGCATCAAAAAACTATAGTTGGGATTAATCTTAGGAAATCTAATTGGCCTGTTTTATACTAAACGGGCCTTTTTTAATTTGCGGCTGGGCAATAACAATCGTACTTACGTTCGGTCTGCCCAAAATCGTAACCAATGGTAATCTGATGAAATCCGCCATTATCAAATCGAATATCTCCCATTTGATATGAATAATTATAAGACACCATAAAATTATTAATATTAGCTCCTACTATTGGCGTCACAAGTTGTAAACGTTGTTCTCCAAAACCATTTGCTGTTTGAAACTGAGCACCATCAAAACTTCTCCTATACGAAAGTCCCCCCCAAATACGTCCAAAATCAACATCTTTATAGACCTTGGCATTGATATCCATGGTTTTCTCTTTAGTAAACTCAGTCATTTGGAACAAAATAGAAGGCTCAACTTGCCATTCGCTTTTACCAAACACATAACCAGCAGAAACGAGATATCTTCTTATATTATCAATAACTAATTGATCAGGATTATCTTGCCTATCTCGGTAATACACATTTCTTTTACTACCTATCAATACATTGGTCACTGCAAAATGAGTGTAGAATTCTTGAAAATTATATGAAATACCAATGTCAACATTAGTGTATGAAGCACTTAACTTTATTCCAGAAACAGCAGGATCCGGTGTAACAGATCTAAATTCAGTTTCATCTAAACTACTTTGTAAAACCGTACCACTTAATCCGAAAGAAAGTTGATTTAAAACTCTCATATCACTATTACCCATTCTTAAATGATGAGCATATGTTAATTTTAATCCTGTTTGTGAATGATATCCATTAGCATCATTAAAAACGATTGCACCAATACCACTTGGCGTATCTCCTATTCTAAAATGTGCATTTATTGTTTGTAAACTTGGGGCATCATCAACATCGAACCATTGCATTCTGGCAGTCGCCCTTATTTTTCCTCCTTCACCGATACCTGCCATAGAAGGAAATACCAAATAGTAATTATCTGACAAATAATCAAAATATACAGGAATACCCTCCTGTGCTATAGATTTTGAACCTATCATTAACACGGTAAACAATAGTAGAATATGATATCTCATCTTTGGGATTATAAACTAGACCTTAGTTTTGATAATATAAAGTGTATAACGGGTTAACCACAACATTATTATGTAGGACTAAACTAAGATTTCCTTCGTATTTTTGCATAAATTATTTGAGAAATGAAAGAGTATTCTATTACAGTAGTTAAGACTAATAATCCCAATATACTGAAGTTCGAAACTAATCATCTATTAGTTCAACGAAAAAACTACGAGTACAAAAATATTGACGAAGCCAAAAATTCACCTTTGGCACAACAATTATTCTATCTACCATTTATAAAAACGGTATATATTTCAGGCGATTTCATTGGCCTAGAACGATATGACATTGTTAAGTGGGAAGACGTAAAAGATGAGGTTGCACAACAATTGGTCGAATACTTGAACACAGGTGAGCCAATAGTTTTGGAAGAAGATTTAGATAAGCCAATACCTGTTACTGTATATGCAGAGGTAACACCAAACCCATCTACAATGAAGTTTGTAGCCAGTAAAAAAATAGTTGGTTCAGCATTTGAATTTAAAAATTTAGATGAAGCTCGAGATTCAAAATTAGCGACTGCATTATTTCAATTTCCTTTTGTAAAACAAGTGTTTATTGATGAAAATTATGTTTCGGTTTCTAAATACGAAGTTGCAGAATGGGACGACATCAATATAGAATTAAGAGAGGTTATTAGAAATTTTATTGCTGACGGAAAAGAGATTGTTGCCGATAATGCAAAATCAATTGGGGCCGTAGCACAAGTTTCTGAAACGGTTTCTGCAGAAAGCACAATTACACTAGATGAAACATCTCAAGAAATTGTTGATATTTTAGAAGAATATGTAAAGCCAGCAGTTGCAAGTGACGGAGGTAATATTATGTTCAAATCTTATGATAAGGAAAGCAAAACTGTAAACGTAATATTACAGGGTGCGTGTAGTGGTTGCCCGTCATCTACATATACCTTAAAAAACGGCATAGAAGCTATGCTTAAAAATATGATGGGTGACAAAGTGAACGAAGTTGTAGCTCTAAACGGTTAATTAATCCTTGAAATTATTTACGTGTTGCCTTCAAATTTTGTAACTTAGAGTGAATCTAAAAACACAACATTATGGCAGTTTTAAAAGTTATTGAAATATTAGCAAATTCTGATAATGGTTGGGAAGATGCAGCAAAAAAAGCTGTTTCTGAAGCTTCTAAATCGGTGAAAAATATTAAATCGGTTTATATCAACGAGCAAAGTGCAACTGTTGAAGATGGCAAAATCAAAAATTACAGAGTCAATGCTAAAATCACTTTTGAAGTGAAATAACAAAATTACAGCAATTTTAAAAGCGCCTTTTGGCGCTTTTTTTTGTCCTAAATTCAATTAAGTATTCTTATGGCTAAGTATCATAAATTCACTAATGACCTAATTAACGAAAGTAGTCCATACTTACTACAACATGCCCACAACCCTGTAAATTGGGAGGCATGGAATCCTGAAGTTCTTATAAAAGCTAAAGATGAAAATAAGCTACTATTAATAAGTATAGGTTATGCCGCTTGTCACTGGTGCCATGTAATGGAACATGAATGTTTTGAAGATGAAGAAGTCGCTAAAACTATGAATTCCCATTTTATCAACATAAAGGTTGACCGTGAGGAGAGACCAGATATTGACCATATTTACATGGATGCTTTACAAATGATGACTGGCAGTGGCGGTTGGCCACTTAATATTTTGGCGTTACCTGATGGAAGACCATTTTGGGGAGCAACTTTTGTAAAGAAACAAGAATGGATTCGAGTACTAAATCAATTGCAAGAATTATATGAAAATGATCCTCAAAAAATAATTGGATATGCCGAAAACATGGCTCATGGTTTAAAAGAAATAAATACCGTAGCAATTGAAAAAAATAGTGATGTTATAACAGTTTCTGAAATAAAGGATATAGTTAAAAATTGGTCTTCCTATTTCGATACATTTTTAGGTGGCTACAAAAGAGCACCTAAATTTATGATGCCCGTAAATTTAAATTTCCTTCTACACTATGAGCACACAAAAAAAGATGAAGCAATCAATGAATATGTACATACCACTTTAACCAGAATGGCATGGGGCGGAATATTTGACCATGTAGGCGGTGGCTTCTCAAGATACTCAGTTGACACGAAATGGCATGTTCCTCATTTTGAAAAAATGCTATATGATAACGGATTATTAATCAGTTTATATGCCAAGGCGTATGCGGCAACCAAGAATGTCCTTTATAAAAATGTCGTAGATCAATCAATTTCCTTTATTAAGGAAGAGCTTTTAGATATAAGTAATGGTTTTTACTCGTCACTTGATGCTGATAGTTTATCGGAAACAGGAAAACTGGTTGAAGGCGATTATTATGTTTGGAAAGAAAAACAACTTCGAGAAATTCTCACAGAGAATTACCCACTTTTTGCAGATTATTACAGCATCAATTCTTATGGATATTGGGAAGAAGATAACTACGTATTAATAAGAGATTCAGAAGTAAAGGATATTGCAAACAAACACAACCTATCAGAAGAAAAAGTAATAACAATACTAACAGAATGTTTGGAAGCATTAAAACAAGAACGTAAGAAAAGAAACAAACCGAGACTTGATGATAAAATTCTAACCTCCTGGAACGGACTTGCATTAAAAGGACTTACCGATGCCTATAGGTATTTGGAAAACTCTGAATATTTAGAAATGGCATTACAGAATGCGAATTTTATTCTAAATAATTTAGTTAATAAACAGGGTGGTCTTTACCACAATTATAAAAATGGTAGAAGCACAATTTCTGGTTTTCTTGAAGATTATGCGGCTATTATAGATGGTTTTATAAGTTTATACGAAGTAAGTCATGACGAAACATGGCTTAAACACAGTTTAAAACTAACCAACTACGTACTTGATAATTTTTCAGATACCTCAACAGGTTTATTTTTCTTTACTTCGAATAAAGGAGAAGCTTTAATTCGAAAAACCTTAGAAATAACTGATAATGTAATACCCTCTTCCAATTCTATAATGGCTCATAATCTTTTAAAACTTTCTAAGTATTTTCCAGAAAAGAGTTTTGATGTAAGATTGAATCAAATTATGAATACATTGAGGAAGTCAATTTCCGATAATCCACAAAACCACGCCAATTGGCTTCACTTATCACTATTAATGAGTCAGGATTTCTATGAAGTGGTCATTATCGGTGAAAATTATGAACGTATTTGCAAAATCTTAATGAAGAACTACATGCCAAACGCTATATTTGCCGCTTCGAATTCTAAGACTAGTAACTTATCCTTGTTTATGAATAGGTATATCGAGAACAAAACTCTTATATATGTTTGTAAACATGGCACATGTCAATTGCCTGTTGAAGATGTCGAAGATGCCTTAAATTTAGTAAAGGCATAATTTTAAGAATTATATAAAAATTTATTTTGGTGACATTTTACAAATTTTAGTTTTTAAATAGTAAAAATTAGATATTGACAATGGATAAAATATTGAATTTTCAAGAACATTCCGATAATGCAATAGCATGGTTATGGTCCGTTTTGCCTAGTTTAATATGGGCGATATTTCTATTAATTGCTGGTACCTACCTTATACGTTTCATAAATAGAATGGTGCGTAAGTTCTTCTTAAAGAAAGATTACGACTTAGCTTTAGAGACATTTCTACAAAGTTTTATCAGCATTGCTTTAAAAATAATACTATTCGTACTTGTAATTACTCAATTAGGAGTAGAGACAACCTCATTGGTAGCAGTTCTTGCATCTGCTGGTCTAGCAATAGGTTTAGCCTTACAAGGATCTTTAGCTAATTTTGCAGGAGGTGTTTTAATATTGTTATTCAAACCCTTTAAAATAGGAGATTTTATTTCTGCTCAAGGTGTCGATGGTACTGTTAAAGAGATATCTATTTTCACTACAAAAGTTAGCACCTTTGGAAACCAAATGGCTATAATACCAAATGGACAACTTTCTAATAATACTATTGTTAATTACAATGCGCAAGATACTAGAAGAGATAAAATTGATGTAGGTATTGGGTATGGTTCTAACATAAAACAAGCGAAAGAAATTCTTTTGGCAATATGCGCTGAACATGAAACTATTCTTAAAATCCCTGCCCCAGAAGTATATGTAGGAGAATTAGGAGATAGCTCGGTAAACCTAACCCTTCGTTTTTGGGCAAATAATACAGATTTTTGGGCATCACATTTTCATGTTCTGGAAGAAACGAAATATCGATTTGATGCTGCCGGTATTGAAATACCATTCCCACAACGTGTAGTTACCCAAATGAAAAATTAAAATTTCTTATAACAGTAAACTAAAATCCTTAATCACTAGAGGATTTTTTTTGTAATTAATTGATTTTCAATTTATTATTTATTATATTAAAGTAAAATCAATGATTATGAACAAGCTTTTAATTTTTATTTTTTTTGTTTCCAATATCTGTTTTTCCCAGGGGGTACAGACCATTGGAAGGTCAAGTGGTCTAATGACTCCTGCGCAAATGGGAATGTCTTTTTTTGAAGTACCTATTGAGGGTTCGCCATATATAAATGAGATTTTTAAAAAAGGAAAAACTATAATTAATGGTAAACATACAAGTGATGCTTTAATGAGATATGATGCATACCGTGATGCAATTGAAATAAAAAATGAAAATGATATAGCAAGAACTTTGTTGAGAAGAAGCAACATTGTCGCCGATATAGATGGTACGATTTATATGGTTAGAGAATTTATCGAAGCAGGTGAAAAAAAAATGGGATATTTCAATCCCCTAAATGAAGGATATGTAAGGCTTTTAAAAAAACCTAAAAAAATATTTATACAAGCCGAAAATCCAGAAAACGGGTACAATACATTTAAACCTGCAAAATATCAGGATATTTCAATGTATTATATGCAAAATGGTGATAAACCCGCAATTGAAACTAAATTATCTAAAAGAAAAATTCTAAGTTTTTTAGATGATAATTCTGAATTCTTAAAACAATTTATTAAGAACAATGAATTGAATATGCGTTCAGAAAGTGATATCATTAAATTGATAAATTATTACAATACCCATGAAAAAGACAAGAAATTGTCAAAATAGTATTCTTTTATAGCGTTTCCTTCTTTGTTTGTAGAACAAAGTCCTTTAAATAATAGGGCTCGAAATAAGCAACATTTTCAAAATCTTTATTTTTAAATTTTTCGAAGGATATCGATGCCATTTCTTTAGCCGATGGAACAACATCAAGGTGAAAGATAAGATTGTCATTTTTAAAAATTCCTTTAATCTTCTCGGCACCACTTCCAAGAAAATGAACTGAGGTTGAGCTAATATATTTATCAAAAGATAATTCATTTATTATTTCTGCCTTGGTCTCCCTTACTTGATTAAGTTGGTTATCAAAAACCGCAGAATACACTTCCATACGTCTAGCGTCTAAAACTGGTATAATTAAAGCATCCTCGCTAACACCCTTTAGTTGGGAGGCCATACTTTTTAATGTAGAAATCGAAACCAGAGGCACACCCAAAGCATAACACAAACCTTTTGCAGCAGAAACTCCTATTCTTAAACCCGTATAAGAACCTGGTCCTTTACTCACTGCTATAGCTTCTAAAGCTTGCATTTTTAAGGCAGCTTCTTTCATTACATCCTCAATAAATACATGAAGTTTTTCGGCATGAGAGTAGTTTTCAGAATTTAATTCTTTAATCGCCAGTATAACTCCGTCTTTCGCCAAGCTTACCGAGCAATTTGTAGATGATGATTCAAGATTCAATATTAAGCCCATGATGCAAAGGTATTACTTACATTAAAGTAAAAAAGCCTGTACACATGAAAATGTTACAGGCCATTATAATTATAATTGATTCAACTAATCTAAAGAAATAGGAATACCAAAATAAAATTCTAATATTTTTAATCTGAAGATATAATCATATTTAGTTCGAATTAAATCTGCCTCTGCGTTATCCACTCTAGATTGAGCTTGACTAAATTCAAAAGAATTCATTAGCCCTACTTCGAAACGTTCCTTAGAGTATTGAAAGGCTAATCTTCTAGCCTCTAACGTTTTTTCAGCGGCATAATATGCTTTCGCGAAAGTAGTTACATCAACATATCTTTGATTAACCGTCGTCTCTAAATCTAGCTTATCTTGTTCGAATTGAAGTTTAGATTTTTCTAAATTTATACGTGACCGTTGTACACTATTACGAGTACTCCATCCATTAAAAATCGGCACATTTAATTGTGCACCATAAGAAATACCATCAAAAATCCAAAGTTGGTCTATGAATCCAGGTGTAAATACACCACCAGCACCATCTGGCAAAGGTTGAGTAGCATCAGAATATCGTGCTCCATATTGAAAAAACCCAGTTAAGGTTGGAGCATAGGCGCCTTTCGCAATTTCCAAATCTTTCTCCGCTAAGTCTACAGTAGATTTTGATAATTTAATATCATTTCTAAATTCTAATGCTTTTGCATAAATAGTTTTAGCAGAATTATTCAATATATCTGAAGGCGGAATTTCGAAAGATTCATCTGCAATATTAAAATTGTCGTAATCCGTTATTTGCAATAATTGAGCAAGGTTTATTCTTGAGATTAAAACTAAGCTTTCATTATTGACTATTTGTTGCTCTTGCCCAGCAGCAGTTGCCTCAAGCTCAAGCAAATCTCCTTTAGGAACCACCCCAGCTTCAACTAATTCCTTGGTACGATTTAAATCTTGCTCGGTAAAAGCATATTGTGCCCTAGAAACTGCTAATGCTTCTTTATTTGATAAGATTTGAAGATAACTATTAGCAACACTTAACTTAATATCGTCTTTCAAATTATCTAAACGATACTGATTACTAATTGCATTTAGTTTTGCACGTTGCAATTGTTTAAAGTTCCTTAATCCGTTGTATAGCGTAATGTTAGAACTAATATTTCCACCAACACTAACAGTAGACTGATTACCTGCTACTGGCTGGTTAGAGGTACTGACAATGGTAAAACCAACGTTTTTTGATGCAGTTGAAGATGCATTTAAAGTTGGCAACATATTACCTAAAGCATCAGACTGGTCTATATTTGCATTTTCCAAATCCAATTCGAATTGTTCAACCGTTAGGTTATTCTCGACTGCATAGAATACACATTCTTCTAATGTCCATTTCTTTTGCTGCGCCATGGTAATCATCATGCCAAACAAAACTATAAAGACGGTTGTTTTAAATTTCATTTTTTGATTGTTTTGATTTGTATTTTGATTGATTCTTTATTCTACTGATTCTTTTTCAGCATCTTTCTCATCACCTTTTTTAATAGGTTCGGTTTTGTTCCATTGTTTAACCTTATCATCTTTAGTTAACCCAGAAATAATTTCAACATTAATTCCATCAGATATTCCTATTTCAATATCCTTACGTTCAAATTTCTGTTCATCTGTAGATCCAATAGCCACTTCAACGTAGGGTTTATCTGTTTGTCTATCAAATTGTAATAGTGCTTCTGAAATCACCAAAACACTATCTTTTCTTTCTAATACCAAAGATGCATTTGCACTATACCCTGCACGAATAAAAATATCTTCGGTATTTTCAACATCACCTTCAATCCTAAATTGAACTGCACCAGTCTCCTCAACACCTTTTGGTGCTATAAATCGTAATTTAGCATTCAACTCTTTTCCTTCAACAGCACCTAAATTTATTTTCAGTGGTGCGCCCACTTTTAATTTCCCTACTTCACCTTCATCAACTTTACCTTCAAATATCATTTTACTCAAATCTGCAATAGTTGCAATAGTAGTACCATCATTAAAAGTGTTACTTTGAATAACTTGATCACCAACTTCTACAGGGATTTCTAGAATAGTACCATTAACGGTAGCCCTAATATTGGTATTTGCACTTGAAGACCCACCTGATGAACCTACTCGAATAATTTGATAATCTGCTTGTGCATTTTGCAGTTCTTGCTGTGCTTGGTCGAAACGTAGCTTTAGATCATTAAAATTTTGACTAGAAATAACACCTTTGTCAAAAAGAGTTTTATTTCTATCATATTCTATTTTAATGTTACTTAGTGATATGTTGGCGCTATTAACTCTACCTTTTGCTTGATTTAATGATTGCTCGTTAGGAACAACTTTTATTAAAGCAATTAAATCCCCAGCCTTAACTTCAACGCCTTCTTCAAGGTAAATTTTTTCAATAATTCCTGATATTTGTGGTTTTATCTCAATCTCATCTTCAGGAATCAACTTTCCTGTAGCAACCGTTTTCTTCTCAATATTTGAAATAAAGGGATTAGAAGTCTCATAGGTAATAGATGATTTACTGTTACTTTTGATAAAAAATACTGCTGCCCATAAAGCCCCAAGAACTACTAGGCCAATTAATGTATATTTTACAAATTTGTTCATTTTAATAGTTGTTTATCGTTTAATATTTGGTTATTATTCTAAATTATTCTTCTCTTAAAGCTTCAATAGGTCGTATACTAACTGCTCTCTGTGCAGGAATTAATCCTATCAAAGTGCCCAAAACGACCATAATTACCAGGGCCCCTATCACATAAGGAATTGGAACCGTTGGGTTTGTATATGGGAAATCTATATCCTTAGTAAATGAATTGATGAGCGCAAGTACTCCCGCACCTAATATGATACCTAGAATACCCGCTATTACTGTTAAAAAAACTGACTCCATAACAATCTGATTTCTAACTTCAGCTGGTGTTGCCCCTAGGGCCCTTCTTACTCCAAGTTCCTTAGTTCGCTCTTTCACTGAAATCAGTAATATGTTACCAATACCAATTACCCCAGCTAAAATTGTAGCAATACCCACTACAAGAGACATAAATGTTAGTCCGTCGGCAAAACCCATTGTTTTAGAAAATGCTTCTCCGAGATTAAACGAACCAAATGCACGTTCATCTTTAGGATCTACTCTATGAATATTTCTAAGCAAGGTTTTAATATCTTTTTCTACCTGTACAACATCTACATCATCATAGGCAGCAATGCACATATAACCAATATTATCGCCAGAATTATATAGTTTTTGATATGTTGTAAAGGGTATAAACATTGCGCTATCAGAATCAAAACTCACCCCTTGTGCAAGTTTATGCACCCCGATTACTTGAAAATAAACGCTACCAACCCGAATCCAAGTTCCTACAGGGTTTTCATCTTTCTTATATAATTCTTGTTCAACTCGTTCGCCAATTACAATTACTTTTCGAGCTTGATCTATATCTTCTTGATTGATAAATCTACCTCCATCATATATTTTTTTAGTAGAAATTTTAGTATAAATAGGATAATCTCCATTTAAAACATAACTCCCATATTTTTGACCACGAACTGTATAAACAGGCTCTGACCCAAATTGACCTTGAGTAATTCTTGGTGCGATATATTGAACTTCAGGAATTCTATTTTGTATGGTTTTAACATCTTCTAATTTTAATTGAAGTGGTCTACCGGTTTTAAAACCATCATATGGCATACTTGTGCTTTGAGCCCATACGAACATACTATTAATCGCCACTGTTTTAAAAACCTTGTCAAAACCATTGTCCAAGCCTTTTGCCGCTCCAGATAGCGCTATGTATATGAAGATGCCCCAAAGCACACCAATAACGGTAATAATTGTTCTGGTTCTATTCTTACTAATTGAACCAAAAATCTCTTGCCATGTATTTCTATCAAATAAAAATCCCATATTATTCGTCTCTTAGTGCTACAATAGGTTTAATACGTGCCGCCCTTTTTGCCGGAATATACCCCGCAACGCCACCAAAAATTATAAGTACAACAGTTGCAAATATTGCAACTGGCATATCTATATAAGGGTTAGTAATAAAGAAGTCTTCTAAAGTTTTATCTAAAGAACTCAAAATAGCTATACCTATGATCATACCTATAACACCCGAAATAGTAGTAATAAATATCGACTCTAAAAGAATGGTGCCAATTACAGATTTAGGGGTTGCCCCTAATGCTTTTCTTATGCCCAATTCCTTAGTACGCTCTTTTACCACAAAAACCATAATATTACTTATTCCTATGATTCCTGCTATAATAGTCCCGAATGCAACAAAGGAAACTATTAACTGTAAAACTCTTGCTAATTGCTGTGTTTGCTTTAGGCCTTCTGCAACGTTTCGTATGAATATACCGTTTTGATCAGAAGGTTTGATAAACTTCTTTTCTTTAAAAAAAGTGGAAAGACTTTTTTCTAATGCGATAGCCCCCGTGTATCCTAATTCAGGTCTAAAAGCAACAATAATTTGATCTACTTTATCTGTGTTTTTTTCTATCAATTGTAATGTGGTATAGGGCACATAAACTCTACGCTCCTCATCATCACCACCATCATCTTGATACACCCCTACTACTTTAAAAACACTACCACCGAGGTCAATATAATTACCAATTGCATCTTCTTGGCCGAATAAATCTTTTTCAACTAATCTACCTATAACTGCATTCTTTGTTTTTTTCTGAATATCTAATTGATCTAGATACCTTCCCTTCATAATAATAGTTTTCTCGGCAAATTGATGTGAAGGCGCAACACCTCTTGTAGAATAATTATTAGATTCGTTTTTATGTTTAGTTAAGTAAGACCTACTTATTCTTGGAGTTACATATTCTAGAAATAATGGAAAGTCTTTTTCGATATCAGCTAAATCAGATCTATCAAATTCTATCTGTCGACCAGATTTGTATCCCTTATATGGCATTGTAGTTTGCCCTGGAAAAAAAGTGATTATATTTTGTGCATCATCCTCAAAAAATAATTGAAAGGTATTTATAAGGCCATTACCAAAACCAAATAAGACTACAAAAATTAAAATACCCAAAGCCACCGTGAAGCCAGATAAAAAAGTCCTTAACTTATTTTTCTGGATGGTTTGAAATATTTCTCTCCAATTATCTCTACTAAACATATTTTGCAGCTCTAACTTGTTCTATTTTCTTATCCTCTATAATTACACCATCCTTTAAATGAACAATTCGCTTACACATGTCTGCAATATCAGGTTCGTGGGTAACAATCAATATCGTGTTCCCTTGGTCATTTATCTTTTGAATAAGATCCATAACCTCGTATGAGGTTGTACTATCTAATGCACCCGTAGGCTCATCTGCCAATAATACTTTAGGTTCAGCGGCCATAGCTCTTGCAATTGCAACACGTTGTTTTTGACCCCCAGAAAGTTCGCTAGGTAAATGATTTGCCCATTCTTTCAGACCAACTTGAGCTAAGTATTTCAATGCCTTTTCTTGACGTTCCTTTCTAGGCACTTTTTGATAGTACAATGGCAAAGCAACATTCTCAGCGGCACTTTTATAATTAATAAGATTGAAGGATTGAAATACGAAACCTAAAAACTTATTGCGATACTGAGCAGCCTTGGTTTCATTTAAATTTTTTATAGGCACTCCATCCAACGTGTAAGAACCTTCGTCTAATTCATCTAACATACCCAGAATATTCAATAACGTAGATTTTCCAGAACCGGAAGAGCCCATGATTGCTACCAATTCACCTTCTTCAACATTAAAATTTATTCCTTTAAGTACGTGAAGAGAATTTTTGCCCATTTTATAGGACTTATGAAGATCTTTAATTTGAATCATGTTGGTTGTTATTTTGAACAATCTTTTGCACTGTATATCGATTAGACTAACCAGTGTTTAAATTGTTACATCAATTTATTTATTTTTTTAGTTTTTTAGTTTTTGGCCAACTCATCTAGCTTAACTTCGTTCCAAACTTTTATTTTTTCGCCTTCTTTAATTCCAGAATTTATCTGAACATAAATTCCATCGCTAATACCCAATTCTATATCTCTTCTTTCAAATAACTGTTTTCCTATTTCAATTTCCACAAATGGTTTTTTAGTTTTATCATCAAACTGAACCAAAGCCTCCTTTACTGCTAAAACACTATCTGCACGAGCAAGTATTATAGATGCATTGGCACTTAATCCTGCTCTTATAAAAACCGAATCTTGCTTTTTGAGAGTCCCTTTAATTTCAAATTGTATCGCGCCATTTTCCTCATTCCCTTTTGGAGCTATATAATCTAATACTGCATCGAAAACTTTATTTTCAATTGCTCCCACAGTTATTTCTAAGGGTAGGTTTTCTTTAATTTTACCAACTTCAGACTCATCAACCTTGCCTTCAAAAATCATTTTATCAACATCTGCAATTGCAGCAATAGTAGTTCCTTCATTAAAATTATTACTTTCAATAACCTGATTACCTACTTCTACAGGTACTTCTAAAACCATACCACTAACCGTTGCTCTAATCTGAGTATTGGCAGCATTACCATACCCTGCAGTGGTACCTGTTTTAACAATATCATATCGCTTATTAGCCGCCGCATATGATTGTTTTGCCTGATTATAAGATACCTCAGCCCTTTCTAAATCCACTTTGGATATAACGCCCTTGTCGAAAAGTCCTTTTTGACGCCCTAAATTCCTCAGTTGATCATCTAAATTAATTTTAGTTTCGTCAATAGTATTTCGTGCATCATTCAAAGCATTAAGATTGGGAACAACCTTTATAGTACATAGCAAATCGCCTGATTTTACGAAATCGCCCCCTTCAACAAAAATCTCCTCAATAACGCCAGATATATTCGGCTTAATTAAAACCTCCTCTAACGGAAGTATGCTTCCGGTAGCCATCGTTTTCTTAATAATGGTCTGTTTCGAAGGTTCCTCGGTTAAATAAACAACCGGGTCCTCTGCATTCTTTTGATATAAATAAAACATAGACCCACCAAAGGCAAGTACTATAATTAATAGAATGATAATTGTTGTTGATTTTTTCATTTTTTTGATTGGTTATATATTTTTCTAATCGATAAATTTATTCTGTTCTTAATGCTTCAATAGGTCTTATTTTAATAGCACTTTGAGCAGGTATAAAGCCTGCTAACAATCCTGAAAATATTAAAATGACCAATGCGCTTACCACCACGCCCAAACTTACACTGGGATTTACAAACATATCTACTGGACCCACAGAATCAAGCACAGCATTTACCCCGTAAATAAACGTTGACCCGAAAATGATTCCGACCATACCCGATATAATTGTAAGGAAAATAGATTCCATTAAAATTTGTTTTTTGATAGACCAAGGTCCTTCTCCCAATGCCCTTCTAATACCAATTTCTTTAGTTCTTTCTTTAATTTTGGCTATTATTTCTCTAACTCTATTTTTTTCTGCTTCAATTCTTGCTTGGTACTCTAACCAA